>DRKG01000459.1 GCA_011051855.1 bacterium
GCCAAGAGCAAGAAGCACCCGCCGGAGATCGCCGACCTGAACCTGTGGTTGCAGAAGAAGGTCCGCGGCGCCAAGGTGCGCGTGCGCTCGCTCAAGGAGGTCGACGTCGAGAAGCCGGCGATCGTCTACGAGGCGCAGATCTCGGGCCTTGGTTGAATGGGCACCGCCATCCAGACGCGTGACGTCTTGAGCAAACTGGACGGTGTCATCCGCGTTCATCCGAACGGACTGAACGGCAAGGCACTGGTGTTCGTCAGGGACAAGAAGTCCGTGACCAAGGACATCGTCGCCGAGGCGTTGGCCGGCACCAAGAAGCTGCGCCTGCGCAAGCTGGCGAAGGCGAGCCTCTGAGTCACGGACTCACTGGCTCGCTGGGCGAGCTACAGCGACACGCCGAAAGCACCGCGCGGGAGCTGGAAGCGCACGTTGCCGACGCGCGCACTGCAGGGCACGTAATCGCCCGAGCAGGTCGCCAGCACCCGATCGAGCAGATGTGTGCGCACTTCGCCGACGTGCAGGTCGATGCCGTCGGCAACACCGCAGGTCAGCATCGGCACCATCGGGTGCGCTTGCAGCGCGGTGCCCCCTCGAGCCGCGATCACCAACTCGACGCCGGTGCCGCCGAGCCCGGTGACGATCTCACTGGCATCCGCCGTCGGCGCCGCCATCACGTGCAGCCCCCGGACCTCGGCGAACTGCCCGTAGGCGAGGGTCGGCTCGTTCCGCGCCGCGTCCGCGAGCACGGTGCGCGGGAACACCCGGTGCCGCCAGAGACCATCGCCCTCGGGCACGACGACGAGCCCTCCAGCGGCGACGACGCCGCACGCAAGCTCGCCGAACGCCACGGCGAGCTCGTCGGCCACGTCGCCGTCGCTGAACAACGCGAGGCGCAGGTCGCCCACCGACGCCGTGACCGGCTCGGCAACCGGCAACGCCGCCAGGTGCTCGGCGAACCAGGCGGCTGCGCGATCGCACGCCCGCGCGACGCCGCCATCGAGCTGCACGCTGGCGAAGCCGAACTGCGTCGGGTCGACGCCGCGCGCCTTCAACCAGCGGCGGATCGCATCGTTGTGGGTCTTCTCGCAGCCGTGCTCGAGCAGCAGCGCGCGCTGCGTGGACGGATGCCGCAGGTGCCCCAGCAAGGTCTCCAGGTAGAGGTCCTCGGCATTGGCGGCACCGCAGCCCTCGGTGTGCGCGAGCGCGACGAAGCGGTCGATGGAGGCGGGAACGCCGCGCCGATTGAGTTCGGCGGCGATCCCCTCCGCAACCTGGCCGGAGCATAGGCTCGTCGGCATCACCAACGCGAGGCGCTGGCAGCACGGCCCGTTCGCGCCTCGCTGCGCCCGGAACGCGCCCGGAAGCGGCGCCGCCGACCGCACCGGCAACGGTTCGCCACGCGGCGTGACCGCGACCGGGCGAGCGGGTGGCTGGTCTTCTCCACGCCGCCAATCGCGCCACAGAGACACCTGGGCGTGACCCGCGCGCTCGCCCTTGGTGCGTGCACCGGACGCGACCCGCCCCACCATGGCGAAGGTTTCGCCGACCAGCTCCGTCATCGATTCGCCGTCGTTGTAGCGGCCGGCGTTGACGTCCATCTCGTCGGTCATGCGCTCGAAGCGCGCGGTCGTGGTGACGAACTTCAGCGTCGGCACGAACGGAAAGTTCGTGACCGAACCATTGCCAGTGATGAACAGGATCAAGTTGCAGCCGCTCGCGACCTGCCCGGCGATCGACTCGAGATCGTTGCCGGGGCTGTCCATGAACCAGTAGCCCGCCCCCGGCATCGGTTCGCCGTAGTCGAGCACACCGTCGAGCCGCACGTCGGGAGCCTTCTTGCGCGCGGCGCCGAGCGACTTCAACGTGATGTTGTAGAGGCCCCGGTAGGTGTTGCCGCCCGATGGGTTGCCCTCGGCGCTGGCGCCGTGCCGCTCGGCGCGCGCCTGAAACGCCGCGATCTTGTCGACGAACCGGCGCGCGACGTCGGCGCGGCGCACGTTCTCCAGCACATAGGACTCGGCGCCGATCAGCTCGTCGGTCTCGGCGAGGTTGGCCGCACCGCCATGCCGGATCAGTTCGCGCGCGACCAGCCCCGCGAGCACGTTGCCCGACACCCCCGAGAACGCGTCCGAACCGCCGCACTGCAACGCGATGCGCAACTCGGCGAGCGGCTCCTCGCTGCGCGCAACGGTCCGGGCCTCGCGGAACAGCCGCCGCAGCACCTTCATCGCCCGTTCCACGCTCGCCGCGAAGTCGCCGCCGATGCGCACGAACGCGTGCGGCACCGCGTCGAGCGGGTAGCCGTTCCCGCGCAGGAATCGCTCCAGGTCGTCGCCGTCGAACGCTCCCTCGCCATGGTCCAGAACGACGACCGCGCCGGTGTTCGGGTGCACGACGAAGCCGGCGAGCGCCCGCAACACGAACTCGAGGTTGTGCGGTCGCCGCCGCCCGCCACCTTCGGTGTGGGTGACCGCGGCCACTTCACAGGTCTCCGGCCCGCAATCGAGCTCGCGCCGGGCGCGCGCGGCCACCGCCGTCGCCAGTGCCGCGTCCCGCGAAGTCAGGCCGAGCACGACGATGCAGTTGCGCGTGCCGACGCCGCGGCCGCCTGGGCGCCGGTAACCACGGAACGTGCCCGGCGACGCCACCGGCGCCACCTGGCTGCCGCACCGCGCCAGCCGTTCGGCGAACACGAAGGGGCGGAAGCGATCGCGGAAGTTCGGCGCATCCGGCAGCGCGAAGTCGAGCGAGCGCTCGCCCAGGGCCTGCAACGTGCGCGCGTTGCACAGATAGTCGCCCGGTGCGAGATCGCGCAGCGCGTCGCCGAAAGGAAGCCCCCACGACAGCAACGCAGCCCCCTTGGCGACCGGCGCGAACACGAAGCGGTGCCCCTCCAACACCGTGTGCACCAACCGGATCCTGCGGTCGCCGACCACGATCTCGGTCCCGGCCGCGAGCCTCCGGGTGGCGACCGCCGCGTTGTCACCCGGAGCCGGCAGCAGCGCGCAGCGTTCGAACGGCAGCATCCTGGAGAGCCTACAGCCCCAGAACCTGGCCTCCCTCTTGAACTCCCGAGCACCCAGGCTAAGGTTTCCGCCCCGATCGGGCCGACACCCTTTCGGGAGCGATCCTCGATAGCTCAGTTGGTAGAGCAAGTGACTGTTAATCACTGGGTCGCAGGTTCAAGTCCTGCTCGAGGAGCCATTCGTTCGCGGATGCGGACGAACCCGGCCCCGTGGTGAACGCCGCGGGGCCGGGTCGTGTACGGGATGTCGTTCGAAGTCGGGCAAGTGGACGGCGATGCGGCTCCTTTCTCCGGCCCCGCGCGCTCTCGACCCGGCGTCGCAGGGGCGTTCGTGCTGGGCACGTCGGCCAGCTCATCGCCGGTTCAGGGAGAACAGCTCTCCTACTCTCTCCGGGGCAAGATCACCGAGACGGGCAAGACCGGCCTGCACGCCTTCGACCAGGTGCAGGACCTCTCGCTCCTGCTCGTCCCCGGGCGCGCCACCTCGGCCGTCCACAACGCGATGGTCTCGTAC
>DRKG01000460.1 GCA_011051855.1 bacterium
CGTAGACGAGCGCGAACTTGTCGAGGTCGGCACTGTCGACGTAGCCGTCGGCATCAAAGTCGAACACCGCCTCGGGATCGTCCGGGGTGTAGGGACCGCCGCCCATCGCGGCGAGGAATGCGGCGAGATCCGCTTCGTCACGATCGTTGTCGCCATCGAAGTCGAACTCGGCGCGCCCGAGCGAATCGAGGAACGCGACCACCGCGAGTTGCTCGGCGCTCGACAGGTTCTGGAACGCCAGCGCCGACGGGCGCGCCTCGCTGCCGAACGCCGCGTGCAGGTCGATGACCCCGTTGGCGCCCAGCATGCGCGTCTCGAGCGTGCCACCGACGACGCGACCATCGTGCCACAGCGGATCGCGGCTGCGCACGCCCCACAAGGACGGCGTGCGCAACTCCTGCGACGAAGCGTCGCCATCGGCGATGAAATCGGCCGCCTGCCCCATGTCGTGCAGCAAGAAGTCGGAATACGGCTTGATCGTCTGGTTGCGAATCGCCGCCTCGAGCGCGGGATCGTTGCGCGTGGTCCAGGTCGAGATGTGGCAGTCGTTGCACCCGACCTGGTTGAACAGCGACTCGCCGGTCATGCCGGACTTCGGCGTCTGCGGCGGCGGCGCGAGGTAGCGCTGGAAGTTGGTGATCCGGTCGATGAAGTCGAGGCCGTTCTGGTCTGGTCCGTCCTCCGGGTCCGGCACCGTATCGCAAGTGGCCAGCAGCGCGAAGTTGCCGTTCGGGGCGTTCTCCTGCGGCGCCAGCCGGTTGGTGAGACCCATCTCGTTGAGCGACGCATCCGCCGAGAACGTCAACACGGTCGCGACCTGCGCCTTCCAGCCCATGCGGCCCGCGCGCTGCGCCCCCCCCGGCGTCTCCAACGGCGTCACCCAGTGCACACGGCCCGAGACGCTCGCCGAGGGCGGCGTCGTCTCGTTGGCCTCGATGTCGGCATCGGCAATCGCCTCGACCAGACCGGCGCCGAGCGCCGACGGCGTCACCCGCAAGGTCGTGATGTTCGCGGTCGCCGGCACGACCTCGAGACACGAGGGGTCGATCGCGCCGGACTGCAGCAGCGAACCACCGAGCGCCGCGAGCGGATCAAAGCCGCCCTTGCCGTCATCGTAACCGAAGCGGGTCACCGTCGTGCTGCCCGGCCCACCGACGGGGTTGTTGTGGCAATTGCCACAACTGATCTGGTTGAAGATCGGGCCGAGTCCTTCGGCTTCGGTCAGCACGGCGCCGAAGTCGACCTTGCCGTCCTCGAAGGCCTGCAACTGTGCCGGCGTGAGGCCGTTCAGCGGCTGGCCCATCTTGGGTTGCGGAGTCTGCGCCAACAGCGGCGTGGCGCACAGGAAGAGAGCGGAAACAAGAGATCGGATCATCACGACGGGCCGCGAAACGAGTGGGCGGCTGCGCCGGGGCGAGACGAGCGCAGCCACGATAGAACGTAGGGAAAAAGCCGCGCGGCGGGACTCAGTACCACTCGACGCGCAGCGCGTTGGTGATACCGACCTGGCCGGGCAGCGACACATCGGTGTAGACCGACTGCACGTAGAGCGCCCAGCCCGCGGGCAACAGGCCGCCGATCTGCAATGGCGCCGAGAACGCGCCGGCCGCATCGGCAAACGTCGGGCCGAGCACCACAGGTGCGGGGTCGATCAACTGGCCGTTGTTCCATGGCGACGTGGTCGGGTTCGGGAACGGCGCGAAGAACAACAGCCCGCTGGTGAACGGCGGCATCTGCTCGATGCGCAAGGTCGTGTCCGGCGTCGCCGCCGACAACTGATCCCCGCACATCGACATCGTGGCGTTGCCGATCGTGGTCAAGGGATACGTCGGCTGGCACCAATCGCAGTTGAATGCCTCCGCCTTGAACACGTCGACGCCCGCTTCGACGATGTTGCCGGGCGCCACGTCCGCGGTGCGGAACCGCACCTGCACGGTGGCCGTCGGCGTGATGTAGTCGCCGACCCGGAACTGGTGCGCGAGCCACTGGTTGTTGTTGGCGCCGGGAACGGTCTCGACGTTCACCCAGTTGCTGCCATCGCCGGAAACCGCGACCTCGAGCACGTCCGCGCCGGACGAGTAGAACCAGCGCTGGTAGCTGATGAACCCGTCGGTACCGGCAAAGTCCATCACCGGCGAGATCAGGTCGGTCGGGCCACCGTCGACGTCGGCCGCGCCGACCGAGCCGCCGAGGACCCCGTTCTGGGTGATCATCGCGTAGACCGCGGCACCGGCCTGGGCGTCGTCATCGGGAGCGGCGAAGCCTCCGAGATAGCTGGTGCCGATCGGGTCGGCGCGCTCCCACGCGCCCGTGATCAGGTTCGTGTTGACCACCGTCCAGCCCGCCGCACCGACCTCGAAGTCGTTCGAGTAGATCGTCGACAGGCTGACCGCGCCGACCGCCGAGTAGTAGCCCGCGGGAGCCGCCGGCGGGTCGTAGTAGGTCGTGCCGTTGGAACCCTGCACGGACACGTAGAAGCGGATTTCGTCGGCACAGTTCGGCATCGCCGGCAGCGTCGCCGAATACTGCCCCGGCCCGGTGTCGCTCATCGCGATCGCCTGGAAGGCGGCGCCGTTGATCGAGTAGTGCAACTGACCGGTCCCGGCGGCAGGAGTGATCCCGCCGATGCCGGTCGCGACGATCGCCAGCGGCGTCGACACCCCGGGAGCGATCATCGCCGGCAGCCCGCCCTGGAATGCAAACGTCAGGCCGGTCGGAGGGTCATTGATGTAGACCTGTGTGCCGGTGCAGCGGCCGACGACCAGGTCCTTCCAACCGTCGCCGTTGATGTCGAACACCGCCACGTCGAACGTGCCCTGCAGATCGGCCGGAGTGATGCCGCCGACGACCTGCCCCGACACGATCTGCTCCTGCAGGGTGTTGGTCGGCGCGTTGCCGAGGTTGCGGAAGATGTGGCACCGGCGCGAGCAACCGGAAATGTCGACGTCGACGTCGGCGATGATCGCGTCCTGCCAGCCGTCGTTGTCGAGATCGACGATCAGATTGTTGCCGCCGAAGCCGTCATCGCCACCGCCACCCGAGTAGGAGAACGCGATGGTCGACCCGAACGTCGCCGGGCCACTGCCGGTCGCGCCCAGGTTGAGCATGTAGCGGTCCTGACCGTCGTCGCTGACGATGAAATCGGTCCAACCGTCGTTGTTGAGATCGCCAACGTTGAAGTGGTAGGGCGCGTTCCCGTAGGGCAGGTCGTAGGTACCGAAGACGCCCTCGGTGGCGGTGTTGTTGTAGCTGATCGAGATCGCCTGCGGCGCGTTCAGCGCGTCATCCTTCATGATGTCGAGCTTGCCGTCGTTGTTCATGTCGACGATCGCGACCTTCATGCCGAACGACGATTCGAGCATCACCGCGCTCATGCGCGCGGCCGACTCGTCGGTGAAGTAGCCGTTGCCATCGTTGATCAGCAGCCGGTCGTCGATGTCGATCGGGCGCGAACCGCCTTGCTGGTA
>DRKG01000461.1 GCA_011051855.1 bacterium
ACCTGCTGCAGGTTGTGCACGTCGACGCCGCGCAATGGCACGTGGCCGGTCGCCACCCGCCGTTCGCGCGGCGCGCTCACCCGCAGCTCGCCGCGCAACCAACGCCCGGTCGTGGAATCGGCCGCGGCCACTCGTGCCGGTGTGCCGCTGGCGACGATGCGGCCGCCGCGCACCCCGGCACCGGGGCCGAGGTCGATCACGTGGTCGGCGGCGCGCACCATCACCTCGTCGTGTTCGACCGCGAGCACCGTGTTGCCGAGGTCGCGCAGTTCGAGCAACGTCGCGAGCAGGCGTTCGGTGTCGCGCGGGTGCAGGCCGACGGTCGGTTCGTCGAGCACGTAGAGCACGCCGACGAGCTTGTTGCCGAGCTGGGTCGCCAAGCGGATGCGCTGGGCTTCGCCGCCCGACAGCGTCGCGGCCGAGCGCGCCAGCGTCAGGTAGCCGAGGCCGGTCTGGCGCAGGAACGACAGCCGGTGCGTGAGCTCCCGCAACACCTCCTTGGCGATGCGGCGGGCATTGGCGTCGAGTGCGAGCGTGCGCAGCGTCTCACTGGCCGCGTCGACCGTCTGGTCCAGCAGCTCGGGCAGCCGGATCCCGCCGACGCGCACGTGTCGGGGACCGGGTTGCAGGCGTTCGCCGCCGCAGGCTTCGCAGGGTTGCCGCTGCATCACGGCAGACAATCGATCGTCGCCGTTTTCACCGCGCTCGTCGCGGCCGTGGAACCAGTCCTCGATCTGGCGGGCGAGGCCCTTCCACTGCACGTTCATGCGCCATTCTCGCTTGCGGCCGCCGTCGTCCTTGCGGAACTCGACCGGGAACAGCTCGTCGCCAGCCCCGCGCAGCAGCACGCGCCGGGCCTCGGCCGGCAGTTGCCGCCACGGCAGCGACAAGTCGAAGCCCATGCGCTCGGCGAGCGCCTGCGCCACGACGTGGTAGTAGCCATCGGTGGCGGTGAGGAAGGTGAAGTGGCCCCCCGTGTGCTGGATCGCACCGTCGAACGTCGGCAGGTCGGGGTGGTTGACCAGCAGGTCCTCGGTGCAGACGACGACGACGCCGAGGCCTGCGCAGGCCGGGCACGCGCCGCTGTGGTGGTTGAACGAGAACCAGCGCGGGTGGGGTTCGTGCGGCGCGCGATAGTCACAGTGTTCGCAGCTCGGCTCAGCCGCGAACCAGTGGCGTTCGTGGTCGGTATTCCGGTGCGCGATCTGCACGATCGCCGCCGGCCGGCCACCGTGCGCGGCGGCGAACGCCTGCGCTTGTTCGAGCGCGTCGGCCACGCGGGTGCGGTCGCTCAACGTCAAGCGATCGACGACCAGCAGCAGCTCCTTCGGCAGCCGCTTGCCCCAGTCCGCGTCGAGACGGCACTCGTTGCCGTCGACCAGCGCCCGCACGAAGCCGTGCTGCCGCCATTCTTCGCGCACGGCCGTGAGCCATTGCCGGCGCGCCTTGGCGGCGAGGTCCGCGGGCAAGGCGATCGGCGCCAGCACGTAGGCGCGCTCGCCGGCGGCGGTGCGCAGCAGGTGTGCGGCGGCCTTGCTGGGCGACCACGCGACCAGCTCCTGGCCGTGCTCGGGGCAGTGGTGGCGGCCGACGCGCGCGAACAGGAGACGCAGGTAGTCGTGGATCTCGGTGGTCGTCGCCACCGTCGAACGCGGGCTGCGGCCGGTGCGCTTCTGGTCGATCGCGATGGCCGGTCCCAAACCGTCGAGGCGGTCGACCGGCGCCTGGTCGAGGCGGCCGAGGAACCGTCGTGCGTAGGTCGACATGCTTTCGAGGAAGCGCCGCTGGCCCTCCTGGAAGATCGTGTCGAACGCGAGGCTCGACTTGCCGGAGCCGGACGGGCCAGTGACCACCGTGAACGAGCCGAGCGGCACGTCGCAGTCGACACGCTGCAGGTTGTGCGTGCGCGCCCCGCGCACGGCGATGGCCTGCGGCGCCGGCGCGCGCGCGACCTTGCGGGTCTGCTTGCGCAAGCGTTTGCGTGGTCGCCGCTGTCGGCCCAGGCCGAGCGTGCGCAGCGCAGCACCGGTGTGCGAGTCGGTGACGTCGGCGACCTGCTCGGGCGTTCCCGCCGCGACCAGGCGCCCGCCGCCGGCACCGCCCTCCGGGCCGAGGTCGATCAACCAGTCGGCGGCGCGCACCACGTCGAGGTTGTGCTCGATCACCAATACCGTGTTGCCGGCGTCGACGAGGCGCTGCAGCGCGGCCAACAGGCGCGCCACGTCCTGGAAGTGCAACCCCGTGGTCGGCTCGTCGAGCACGTAGAACGTGTGCCCGGTCGCCGGCCGTTGCAGTTCGGTAGCCAGCTTGACACGCTGCGCCTCTCCGCCGCTCAGCGTCGTCGACGGCTGCCCGAGCTTGAGGTAGCCGAGACCGACGTCTTGCAACGCGTGCAGGCCGCGGGTGATCTTCGGCATGTCGGCGAAGAACGCCGCGGCTTCGTCGACCGTCATCTCGAGCACGTCGTGCACGTTCTTGTCCTTGAACGTGATCGCGAGCGTGTCGGCGTGGAAGCGAGCGCCGGCGCACTCCTCGCACACGACCTGCACCGGTGCCAGGAAGTTCATTTCGAGCGTGGTTACGCCGGCCCCCTGACAGGCTTCGCAACGCCCGCCCGCGACGTTGAACGAGAAGCGCCCCTTCTTGTATTCGCGCAGTCTGGCTTCCGGCAGCATCGCGAACAGATCGCGCACGTGGGTCCACACGCCGGTGTAGGTCACGGCGTTGCTGCGCGGGGTGCGCCCGATCGGTTTTTGGTCGATCTCGACCAGCTTGTCGATCTGCTCGACGCCGTCGACGCCCCGGCAGTGCACCGGCGGCAGGCCTTTCTTCTGCAGGTGGTCTCGCAGCGTCGGCACCAGCACGTGGTGCACGAGCGTGGACTTGCCGGAGCCGGATACGCCGGTGACGACGTTGAAGCGCGCCAGCGGCACGTCGACGTCGAGGCCGTCGAGGTTGTGGTGCCGGGCACCGCGGACCGCGAGCCGGCCGCGGTCCGCGCGGCGGCGCTCGGTGGGCATCGGCACCGCGAGCTCGCCGCGCAGGTAGCGCCCCGTCAGCGACCGGGGGGACGCGGCCACCTCGGCCGGGCTGCCGGCCGCGACCACCTTGCCGCCGTGCGCACCGGCCCCCGGGCCGACGTCGACCAGGAAGTCGCTGCGCGTCATCGTCTCCTCGTCGTGTTCGACGACGACGACCGTGTTGCCGCGGTCGCGCAGGGCCAGCAGGGTCTTCAACAGCCGTTCTTGGTCGCGACTGTGCAGGCCGATCGACGGTTCGTCGAGCACGTAGAGGATGCCGCGCAGCCCGGCGCCGACCTGCGCCGCCAAGCGGATGCGCTGCGATTCCCCGCCCGACAGCGTCGCCGCGCGCCGGGCGAGGGTCAGGTAGCCGAGGCCGACGTCGGCGAGGAAACCGAGCCGGCGTTCGACCTCCTTGAGGATGTCGGCGCCGATCTTGCGGGCATTGCCGGTGAGCTCGACCTGGCGCACCCAGGCGAGCGCTTCGTCGATCGACAGTTCGAGCACCTCGGGCAGCGAACGGCCGTCGAAACGCACCGCGCGCGCAACCGCCGACAGCCGTGCGCCGTCGCACTCCGGGCACGCGGTCGCGGCGCGGAAGCGGTCCAGATGGCGCGCTCGCGACGGTCGATAGACCTTTTCGAGGTGGCCGAGCAGGCCGGGGAACGCGATCCGGTCGCTGCCCGAGGTGGTGAACGTCGCGGTCTTGCGCTGCCAGCGGAACTCGAACTTCTTGCGGCCCGAGCCGTGCAGCACGATGCGCTGCGCCTTCTTGGCGAGCTTCTTCCAGGGTGTGTCGACATCGAAGCCGAAC
>DRKG01000462.1 GCA_011051855.1 bacterium
CTCCCGCTCCGCGTCGCCGCCGAAGTTGTAGACCTCGCCCTTGTGGCCGTCCTCCATCGCCCGGCGGATGCCGCGGCAGTGGTCGAGCACGTGGATCCAGTCGCGCACGTTCTTACCGTCGCCGTAGATCGGCAGCGGCTTGCCTTCGTGTGCGTTGGCGATCATCAGCGGGATCAGCTTCTCGGGGAACTGATACGGACCGTAGTTGTTCGAGCAGCGCGTGATCACGCAGTCCATGTCGTGCGTGTGCACGGCCGCGCGCACCAACAGGTCGCTGGCCGCCTTGCTCGACGAATAGGGCGAGTTCGACTGCAACGGCGTCTCTTCGGTGAAGTAGCCCCAGGCGCCGAGCGAGCCGTAGACCTCGTCGGTGCTGACGTGCACGAACCGCTGCACACCGTGGTGGCGACTCTGGTCGAGCAGCACCTGCGTGCCGGTCACGTTGGTCTGCACGAACGCCGTCGCATCGAGCACCGACCGGTCGACATGGCTCTCGGCGGCGAAGTGCACGACCACGTCCGGCCGTTCCTTGGCGAACAGTTCGGCCATCGCCTGCGGGTCGGTGATGTCGCCCTTGGCGAACGTGTAGTTCGCGTGCCCTTCGACGTCGCTGAGGTTCTCGAGGTTGCCGGCGTAGGTGAGGAGGTCGAGATTGACGATCCGGTGGTCGGTCTCCGCGAGCATCATGCGCACGAAGTTCGAACCGATGAAGCCGGCGCCGCCGGTGACGAGGATCTTGCTCACGGTGGTAGAGGTGGAAACGGTAGGTCAGTAACGCTTGCCGCCGACGCCATCCTTCGGATCGGTCGTGCGGCTGGCTTCGTCGAGCGGCAGGTGACGCTCGAGCGCGTCCCGGTAGTGCGGCAGGCGCTTGCCGCGCACGGCGGCGAGTTTGTCGGTGTCGAGAACCGACCACGCCGGCCGCGCCGCCGGACGGTTCAGTTCGGCCGCGGTCTGCTCGCCGACCTCGACTTCGCCCATGCCGGCGGCCTGCAGCGTATCGATCGCAAACCGGTGCCACGAGCACTGCCCTTCGTTGGCGGCGTGGTAGATGCCGCCCGCGGGGCGCAACCGGGCGATGTCCAGCAGCGCCTCGGCGAGGTCGTGCGTCATCGTCGGCCGCCCGATCTGGTCGGTGACGACCTTCAGCGGCTGCCCCTGGCGGGCGCGGTCGAGGATCGCGCGCGGGAAGTTCCGCCCCCCCGGACCGAACACCCAGCTGGTGCGCACGACGAAGAAGTCGTCGCGCCCGTGCGCCAACACCGCCTCTTCGCCAAGGCGCTTGCTGGCCCCGTAGACCGACAACGGCCGCACCGCCGCATCGGTCGGGTAGGGCGTGCCGGAGAGGGAGCCGTCGAACACGAAGTCGGTACTGACGTAGGCCAACCCGGCGTCGTGCCGGGCGGCTGCCTCGGCGACCCAGGCGGTCGCGAGCCCGTTGATCCGATAGGCGGCCAGCGGCTCGTGTTCGCATCCGTCGACGTCGGTGATCGCACCGCAGTGCAACACGAACTTGGGTCGGGCCTCACCGAGCACGCGCCCGATGGCCTCCCGGTCGTCGAGCGGCATCTCGGCGATGTCGACGGCGACGACGGTCAGGTCGCGCGCCGCCGCCAGGGCGCGGATGGCGCGCCCCAACTGCCCGTTGGCGCCGGTCACCAGCAGATCGCAGACCATCTCAGACATCCATGCGGTTGGCGCCGCCCTCGCGCACCAGCGAAGCCGAACGATACAGCGATTCGAAGGTGCCGGCGTCCGTCCACCAGCCCTTCAGCACCTCGCTGGTCAGCGTGCCGCGGCGCACGTACTCGTTGTTGACGTCGGTGATCTCGAGTTCGCCGCGGTCGGAAGGCTTCAGGTCGCGGCAGATCTCGAACACCTCGGCGTCGTACATGTAGATGCCGATCACGGCGAGGTTGGTCTCGGGCTCCTTCGGCTTCTCGACGATCCTCAGCACCTTGCCGTCGCCGTCGACGGTCGCGACACCGAAGCGCTCGGGGTCATGCACCTCCTTCAACAGGATCTTGGCCCCCTTGCCCTGCTGCTCGAAGTCGTCGACGGCCTTCTTGATGTTGCCCTCGATGATGTTGTCGCCGAGCACGACGGCGATCGACTCACCGTCGGCGAACTCCTCGGCCAGCTTCAGAGCGTCGGCGATGCCACCTTCACCTTCCTGGTAGGCGTAGCCGAGGCGCCGCAGGCCGAAGTCCGAGCCGTTGCGCAGCAACTGTAGGAAGTGCCCCGCGTAGTTTCCGCCGGTGACGATCAGGATGTCGGTGATGCCAGCGTTCACCAGACACTGGATCGGGTAGTAGATCATCGGCTTGTCGAACACCGGTAGCAGGTGCTTGTTGGTGATCTTGGTCAGCGGATACAGACGGCTGCCAAGGCCACCGGCGAGAACTACACCCTTCATCTGCTTACTCCGATTCGATCTGCGTGCGATACCACGCGTAGGTCCTTGCCAGTCCTTCGGCGAAACCGACGTTCGGAGCGAAGCCGAACAGTTCTTTCGCACGCGTGGTGTCGGCCAACGAGTGCCGCACGTCGCCCTTGCGCGGCGGCGCCATCTGCGGATCCGGTACCACCTGACCCGGCAACTGCTCCTTGGTGAAGTCGCGCAACCGACGGTAGACGTCCATCACCGTCGTCGACTGGCCGTAGGCCAGGTTGACGGTCTCGCAACCGCGGCTGTCGGCGTCGAGGCACTGCAGCACACCGGTGACGAGGTCCTCGACGTAGGTGAAGTCGCGCGCCTGGCCACCGTCACCGTCGATGCGCACCGGCCGGCCCTGGATCAGGTTGCGGCAGAAGGCGGCGATCACCCCCGAATACGGGCTGTCGGACGGCTGGCGGGGACCGAACACGTTGAAGAAGCGCGTCACCACCACCGACAGGTCGAACACGCGCGCGAATGTGCGGCAGTAGAGCTCGCCGGCGAGCTTCGCCGCCGCGTACGGCGACAGCGGCGCTTCGCGCAGGCCCTCGTGCTTCATGCGCTCTTCCTGGTCGCCGTAGGCCGAGCTGCTGCCGGCGTAGACGACCCGTGCCCCGACCTCGCGAGCCGCGGACAACACGTTCACGGTGCCGGTCGCGCAGGCCGCGTGGGTGTCCAGCGGCCGCTCGAGCGAGCGCGCCACCGACGGCAGCGCCGCCAGATGGATGACCTTCGAGACGCCGCGCATGGCGCGTTCGACGTCTCCGGGCTCGGTGATCGACCCCTCGACGAAGGTCACGTCGAGGCCGGCGAGGTTGTCCCGGTTGCCCGTCACCAGGTTGTCGATGACGACGACGTCGCGGCCTTCGGCACACAAGCGTTCGCAGCAGTGCGAGCCGATGAAACCGGCCCCGCCAGTCACCAGCACCCGCTCGCGGGCAGCACTCACGGCAGTCTCCCGGCGCGCTTCTCTTCCAGATACCAAGCGCAGAACTTCTGCACGCCCTCGGCCAGCGGCGTGGTGCAGCGGTAACCGAGTTCCTGCTCGGCGCGGGTCACGTCGGCGTAGGTGATCGGCACGTCGCCCGGCTGATCCGGCAGGCGGTTGCGTCGGGCCGGCCGATCGAGCGCCCGCTCGAGGTGCTCGACCAGCTCGGACAGGGACGTGGTCGCGGCACCACCCAGGTTGTAGATGCGGTAGCCCTGGTCGCGATCCATGGCCTTTCGCACGCCGCTGACGATGTCGTCGACGTAGGTGTAGTCGCGGCGTGAACTGCCGTCACCGAAGAACGGGATCTCTTCGCCGTCGGTGATCATCCGGGCGAACTTGTGGATCGCCATCTCCGGGCGCTGCCGCGGACCGTAGACGGTAAAGAACCGCAAGCAGGTCATCGGGTTGCCGCGCAGGTGATGCCAAGTGTAGCAGAGCACCTCGCCGGCCTTCTTGCTGGCGGCGTAGGGGGACACCGGGTGATCCACGTTCTGCGTCTCGCGGAACGGCACCTCCTCGTTGCCGCCGTAGACCGACGAGCTGCTGCCGAACACGAACCGCACCGCGGGGTCGTCGATCTGCTGCAGCAGCGTCTGCGTGCCGGTGACGTTCACGTCCATGTAGCGCACCGGATCCTGCAGCGACGGCCGCACGCCGGCCAGCGCCGCCAAGTGCACGACGCAGCCGACGTCGGCGACCGCGGCGCGGCAGGTCGGCGCGTCACGCAGGTCGCCCTCGACGAACGAGAAGCGATCGCCGCCCGCATCCTGGAGCCCGGCGAGGTTGTTGCGCTTCAGCGCCGGGTCGTAGAACGGGTCGAGGCTGTCGAGCACGCGCACGGAGGCGCCTTCGGCGAGCAGCCGGTGCGCCAGGTGCGAGCCGATGAAGCCCGCGCCACCAGTGATCAAGACGAGCGTCATGGGGCCGTTGTGGGGCAAGTGTGGTAGCGGATCCGACGCCCCCATTGCA
>DRKG01000463.1 GCA_011051855.1 bacterium
GGCGCCATCGGCATCTTCATGCCCGAGACCTGGGGCAACGGCTTCGAAGTCATCAGCATCGTCGTCGACAACGTGACCCAGGGCGCACCGTCGCTGACGCTGATCCTGACGCTGTTCTTCTGGAAGCAAGTCGCCACCGTCGCCACCGTCGGCTCCGGCGGCCTCGGCGGCATCTTCACGCCGAACCTGGTCATCGGCGCGGCGTTCGGCGTGCTGTTCGCCTGGTGTCTGTCCGCGGTCGTGGCCGTGTCACCCGACCAGACGGCGTCGTTCGCGTTCGTCGGCATGGCGGGGTTGTGTGCGGCGACGATGCACGCGCCGGTGACCGCCGTCGTGCTGGTGTTCGAACTGACCGGCCACTACGAGCTGACGCTGCCGGTCATGCTGTGCAGCATCGTCGCCAGCGTCACCGCCAGCGTGCTCGACGAGGACAGCTACTACACGGCCGCGATGAAGGCCAAGGGCGACGACGTGCCGGGCGGCCTCGAAGACCTCGCGATCCGCACCACCTACGTGCGCGACGTGGTGCGCACCGACTGTCGCACCGTGCCCCAGACGGCCGACTTCAACACGGTCATGCAACTGCTGCAGACCTACCGCGGCGACACGGTCTACGTGCTCGGGGACGGTGACGCCCTGGTCGGACGCATCGAGCTGCAGGACGTCAAGACCTTCCTGAACGACCCGACGTTGACCTCGGTGGTGATCGCGGCGGACCTCACGCGGCCGGTGGTGACCGTCCGGGATGACCAGTCGATCGCGGCGGTGCTGCCGCGCTTCGACGACCCGGAGCTGCGCGAACTGGCGGTCGTCACCGCGGACCAGCGGCCGAAGCTGATCGGCCGCCTGCGCCACCAGGACGTGCTGCGGGCACTCGGCGACGAGGTGCTCGGCCAACAGCGGCGCAACTTGCGCCTGCCGGTGCGCGGCCGCAACGACGAGCTGGAACTGCCGCCGGGCTATGCGATGCGCAACCTGCCGGTCCCGGCAGCGTGGCTCGGGCTGGCCCTCGACGCCCTGCCTGCCGACGCCCTGAAGGAAATCGTCGTGGTGCTGGTCACCCGCAAGATCGACGGCCACGAGCAGGTGTTCGCGGCCACCCCGGACGTCGTCTTGCAACCCGGCGACGAACTGGTCGTGCTCGGCTCGCGCGCTGCGGTGCGCGCGCTCCGCCACGAGCCGACCGGCGGCGAGGGCCGGTAGCCCGGACACGGCGCGCAGGAAGCACGCATCCGGCTGGCTGCTCTCGAACAGACCCCGAAAGCCCCGGTACCGGTGTTGAACCCCTCCGCAGTGGCAGCGTCGGAGACCGCAGCACCAACGTCGAAGGTCTCCGACGGGTGGTGGAACACGCCATGCCCGCTCGGGTTTCCCGCTACCGTCCGGCTCCCGGCGCACTGCGAACGGCCCCGCGATTCGGCCCAAGGCTCACGGGCCTCTCAGCCGATAGTCCGCTGCACGGAGAGGACCCTACATGGCAAACAAGACCGCTCGCCGTCTACCGCTGTCGACCAGGCTGATGCTGACCACGGGCCTGCCGCTCGTCGCGGCAGTCGCCATCGGCCTGCTCGGACTGCACGGCACCAGCCGCATGAACGAAGCCACCATCGATGTCGCCGAATGCCAACTGCCGGCGACCTGGCATATGGGCCTGCTCGACATGAACCACGACGGCCTGATGGGCTGCGCCTATCGCGCGATCATCCTCGCGGAGCACGGCACCACCGAAGAGCGCGCCAGCGCCGCCGAAGACGGCGCGGCCTTCCAGCGGAACTTCCACGAACACCTGACCGCGCTCGACGAGCTGCCGCTCAGCGCAGCGACCCAGGCGGCGCTGAACGAGGCGAAGCCGGTGATGGAGAACTACGCCGAGCTCGGCGCGGAACTGACCAAGGTCGCCGCCGAACAGGGCGCCGAACCCGCGCGCGAGATGGTCCCCGCGCTACAGTCCGCGTTCGACCAGCTCGAAGTCGCGTTCGTGAAGCTCGGCGGGCTCGTCGAGGAGGACGCCCGACGTTCGGCCGAAGCGGCCCTGGCACTCAGCGGAGACGTGCAGTTCCAGTTGGTCGTGCTGGCGGTGCTCGCCATCGTGCTGGCCTCGATCGTCAGCGTGCTGACCAGCCGCCGCCTCGTGCGTCGCATCGCCGCGGTCGCGCGGGCGACGGGCGCGATCGCCGGCGGCGATCTGTCGGTGCGCGCCGACGTGTCCGGCAACGACGAGATCACCGACCTCGCCGCGTCGATCAACTCGATGTCGGCCCAGCTCGGCGACACCGTCAGCCAGGTACAGGCCAATACCCAGGAAGGCCTCGCCACCGCCAGCGCCCTCGCCGAAGCCGGCCGCGTGCTGGCCGAACGCGCCACCAACCAGGCTTCCAACATCGAGGAGGCGACCGCGTCGATGAACGAGATCGCCGGCGTCGTCGAGAATCAGGCCAAGCTGCTCGAGAAGGCCAACCAGCTCGCCCAGAAATCGCGCGAAAGCACCGCCAGCGGCCAGCGCGAGATCTCCGAAGTCGTCAAGGCGATGACCGAAATCGATCGCTCCAGCACCGAAGTCGCCAAGGTCATCAAGGTGATCGACGACATCGCGTTCCAGACCAACCTGCTGGCGCTGAACGCCGCGGTCGAGGCCGCACGCGCCGGGGAAGCCGGCAAAGGCTTCGCGGTCGTCGCCGAAGAGGTGCGCAGCTTGGCGCAACGCGCTGCCACGGCCGCGCGCGACACGGCCGGGCTGATCGAAGACTCCAAGGGGAGCGCCGACCAGGGCGTCGCCGTCGCCGAGCGCGCCACCGAAGTGTTCACCACTCTCGAGCAAGACGCCTGCGGCGTGGCCGAACTGATCGACGAACTGTCGACGGCCTCGACCGAGGTCGCGGCCCAAACCGAGTCGGTCCACGTCGGGCTCACCACGATCGCGCACACTACCCAGGGAGCCGCCGGCGACGCCGACACGCTGGCCAACCTGGCGACCCAGAGCGAACGGACCGCGCGCGGTCTCAGCGAAACGGTCGCGCGCTTCCGCGTCTGAGCGCCCGTTCGCCAACCCGGATTCGGCTCCGGTCGCGTCTGTCGCTACGCTGCTCTCGCGCATGAGACGACGCACGGCGGCAGCTCTGATGATCACGCGCGGCCACGGCCGCGAACGAACGGTGTTCCTGGCCGAACGTGCCCCCGAGCTGCGCTTCTTCGGCGGCTACTGGGCGATGCCCGGGGGCACCATCGGCGACGAGGACCTGCACCCCGACGGCGGCGGGAACCCGGTCGACGAAGCGACCGCGCTGCAGCACTGCGCCCACCGCGAACTGTTCGAAGAGACCGGCCTGCTGCGGCACTGCCTGCACCCCGGCGGCGCGGGCCGGGCAGACCTGCGACGAGAGCGCGAACGGCTGCTCGCCCACGAGCGCGACGAGGCCGACCCGAAGCCGGCATCGCCGTGGCCCCGCATGCTACACGGCGCACCCGCCCCCGCGCCGCTGCGCTCACTCTGCCGCATCGAGACCCCGGCGTTCGCACCGGTGCGCTACGACACCGAGTTCTTCCACGTGCCCGTCGAGGACTGCGTCGCCGGCACCGGCGACGAGTTGGCGCCCGACGTATGGCCGGGCGAACTGGTGCAAGGCAGGTTCTGGCACCCAGAAGACGCGCTGTCGGCGTGGCGCCGGGGCGAGCTGGTGCTCGTGCCACCGGTCGTGATCCTGCTCGAACACCTCGCGCGTGCACCCGACTTCGAGGCGTTCGCCGCCGCCATCGCGGCGACCACACGCGGCTATCGCGAAGGCCGCCTGCACCACGTGCAGTTCTCACCCGGCATCGTGCTGGCGCCGCTGCGCACACCGACCCTGCCCCCGGCGACGACCACCAACTGCTACCTCGTCGGCCGGGATCGGCTCTGGATCGTCGACCCCGGCTCACCCGACCCTGCTGAGCAGCGTCGCCTGCTCGATCTGCTCGACGAGCGCACGGCGTCCGGCGCCGAGCTCGCCGGCGTGCTGCTGACCCACCACCACCCGGACCACATCGGCGGCGTGCAAGCGCTGTGCACCGCCCGCAACCTGCGCGCGTTCGGCCATGCGCACACGCTCGACCGCCTGGCCGAGGACATCCCCC
>DRKG01000464.1 GCA_011051855.1 bacterium
AAGCCGCGCGCGCGCAGCAGAGCTTCGGCGTTTTCGATGCGCTGCAGCACCGCGCGGTCGATGGCGGTGCCGTACGGCACGCGCGACGACAGGCACGCGGAACTCGGTTTGTCGGCGGTCGCGAGGCCCACTTCGCGGCTGTAGCGACGCACGTCATCCTTGCCGAACCCCGCCGCGCACAACGGGGCGAGCACGCCGTGCTCGCGCGCGGCGCGCTGGCCGGGTCGGTGGTCGCCGAGGTCGTCGGTGATCTGGCCGTAGACGACCACCCAGTCGGCCGGGGCGATCTCGGCGCGGCGCTCGGCGACGGTGACGAACAGTTCCTGCTTGCAGTGGTAGCAGCGATCGCCGCCGTTGGCGCGATAGCCGGGACGCTGCAACTCGTCGGTGGGCAGGACCACGTGGCGCACCGAAAGCTCCCGCGCGAGGCGTTCGGCCGCGGCGAGCTCGCTGCGCGGCAGCGACGGCGAATCGGCGGTAACCGCCACGACCCGGTCGCCGAGCGCGGCGCGGCAGGCGTGCAGCAGCATCGTGGAATCGGCACCGGCCGAGAACGCCACCACCGCCCCCGGCAGCGACGCCAGACGGGCGCGCAGGTCGGCGAGCTTCTGTCCGTAGTCGATGGTCGCGATCGCGTCGCTCATCATGGCCGTTCTATCCGCGATCCCACGCCGAAGTCATCCCCCGCGGCGGCCGTCGTAGACGATGCGACCACCGACGACCGTCAGCAGCACCCTGGCGGCCAGGATCTCGGCGTCGCTGCAGGTGCGCAGGTCGCGATCGAACACGGTGAAGTCGGCGTACTTGCGCAGCTCGATCGTGCCCAGCCGCCGCTCGCTGAACATCGCGTAGGCACCGGCCTGGGTGAACCCGCGCAGCGCCTGCACACGGGTCAGCTTCTGGTCGGGCCGCAGTTCCCGATCGGCGCCGAGCGCCTTGGTGGTGACCGCCGCGTAGATCCCCTTCAGCGGATCGACCGATTCGACCGGGAAGTCGCTGCCGAACGGTACCACCACGTCGAGCGCGTGGAAGCGGCGCCACGCATAGGCGCGCAGGGTGCGCTCGGGCCCCAGGCGTTCCGGCGCCCACGGCATGTCGCTGGTCAGGTGCGTCGGCTGCATCGACGGCAAGACGCCGAGTTCGGCGAAGCGCGCGAAGTCGTCGGCGGCGACCACCTGCGCGTGCTCGATCCGGAAGCGGCGGCCGGCGAGGCCACCGTCGCACTGCACGGCGGCGTAGGCGTCGAGCACGGTCTTGTTGGCGGCATCGCCGATCGCGTGGGTGCAGAGCTGCATGCCGTGGTCCGCGCACATCTGCGCCAACAACAGGATCGCGCCCTTGGGCATCGACACCAAGCCACGGGTATTCGGCCGGTCCGCGTAGGGTTCGAGCAGCGCCGCGCCGCGCGAACCGAGCGCACCATCGGCGTAGGCCTTGACGCCGCGCACGACGATCAGGCCATCGGGCGTCTGCCACGGTCCGCGCCGGATCCGTTCGCGCTCGGACGACGACAGCAACACGTAGGTGCGCAGCAACCACCGCCCTTCGCGGTGCAGTTGCACCATCGCATCGAGCACCCGCCGCGACACGCCCATGTCGTGCACGCAGGTCAGACCGTGCGCGAAGCACGCCGCCTGCGCCGCCAGCAGGCGGGTGCGGATCTGCGCGTCGGTGAGTCCCGGTTGGGGCACCGCCGCCATCGCCGCGTCGACCAGCACCCCGGTCGGTTCGCCGCGCACATCGAACAGGATCTCGCCGCCGCTCGGCGCCACGCTGCCGCGGCGCACGCCAGCGGCCTGCAGCGCCAACGCATTGGCGAGGCCGGCGTGGCCGTCGATGCGCGTCAACCACACGGGATGATCCGGCACCGCCTGCGTCAGCGCCTGGTGGTGCGGCATCACCTTCTCCGGCCAGTCGTTCTGGTCCCAGCCGCGGCCGATCACCCAACTGCCCTTCGGCAGGGTCGCGGCCTTCGCCTTCGCCCGCGCGACGACCTCCTGGTAGCTCGTGGTGCCGACCAGATCGACCTCGGCCAAGGAGCCGCCGAGCCCGAGCAGATGGCCGTGGGCGTCGATCAGCCCGGGCATCACGAAGGCGCCCTCGGGCAAGTCGACGACGAGCGCGCCGGGGCTCCGAGGGTCACAAGGCTCGATCCGTTCGCCGCGCGCGCCGAGCGCTTGCCGCTCGGGCCACGGCTCGCCGGTGCCGGTCCAGATCGTGCCGCCCGTCAGGACCAACTGGGACCGGCTGCGGCGCGGCTGCGGCGCAGGAGTCGGCTGCTGCGGTGCTGCAACCGCGCATGCGAACGCGAATGTGAGGGCTGCGATCATGGTGGATCCCGCCGTGCGGGTGCGCGCCAGCGTAGCTGCTGGTCGCGCATCCGCCGCCCTCTGTTCGGGGACATCCGCTCCGGCTACTGGCCGAGCACCGCCTTGCCGCCGTCCGAGGTCACCAAGCCGAGCGCGTTCGCCGCCGAGTCGAGCACGACCCACTGGTAGAAGATCTCCAGCCCGTCGAGCGACGCCGTGTTCGGCACCGCGATCGTGTAGCTGGCGGCACCGGCAGCATCGGTGAGTAGCGCCTCGTAGGCGTCGGGCGACACCAACACCTGACAACCCGGCGTGCCCGGCAGTGTCACCGGCAGCGTGCCCCCGGGGAACGTCTGGTCGGACAGCCCCTGGACCAGCACCGCGAACGTCGACGGCAGTGCGTCACTGAGCTCGACGTCGAAGCTCGCGCCGAGCTGCGGCAGGCCGGTGTTGCCCATCGCCGGCACCAGGTAGGACGGTGCGCAGTGCACCTTGTAGGACGCCGGCACGACCTGCACCGACCACGCGCTCGCGCCGTTCGGGCGCGAGTAGGCGACGCCTAGCGTGCCGCTCGCCAGCGTCGGCAGGTAGACGCCGAGACCCGAGGTGTCGATGCCGATGTGGAACGGACTGGTCACAGAGACCGGCGTCGCGAACGTCGCCGTGTAGAACCCCGGCACGCCGCCGACGGTCATCGTCGTCGTCGCGATCGGAGTGAGCCCCGGTGACGAGCCGACGTAGAGCCGCGCCGGCACGGTCACGTTGCCGCCGCTGACCGAGGCGGTGAACAGCTCGAAGCTGACCACCGGATCCGTCGAAGTCGTGGTCGCGCGGAACACCCACTCGTCGGCGCTGGTCTGGTTGGCGAGCACGCCGCCGAGTTCGTTCCACTGCGCGCACGGCGGCGAAGGCACCGCCACCGAACCCGGGCAGCCGTTGCCGAAGGTCGCGAACGTCGCGCCGCCTTCCGAAACGTCGCCGGTGGCGCACAGAGCGTAGCCCGAGGGGCCGACCGGCACCGAGGCGCCGATCACCTGGAACGACCACACGCCGGCCTGCGGCACCGCGATCGCGACCCGTTCGACGTTGTTCTTCAAGTCGAACGAGCCGCCGGCCGTCGACCAGCCGCCGCTGAACACGTTGCCGCGGTACTGGGTACCGTTCGGCGCCGTCACCAAGAGATCGAGGTTGTTGACCACCGGGTTCGACGAATTAATGGTGCCAGCGTAGTCGGTGAACACCATGGTGACCTCGAGTGGCCGAGCGCTGCTGAGCACGTTGAGGTCGAACGTGGTCGATTGTCCAGTGGTCAGACCGCCCGCGCGGC
>DRKG01000465.1 GCA_011051855.1 bacterium
CAAGTTCCACTACTTCCGCTACCCGATCGTCACGCCGGCGGCCGGCGGCCCGACACACGTCGCGATCGCAACCACGCGTCCGGAGACGATGCTCGGCGACACCGCGGTCGCCGTGCATCCCGACCCCGCGGGCGCGCTCGAACGCGCCATTGCGGCGCAGCAGGACAAGGTGACGGCGGCATCGAGCAAAGATCAGGCCGACGCACGACGCGAACTCGAACGCCTCGAAGCCCGACGGCACGAGGTGATCCCGACGCTGGTCGCGATCGCCGAACTGGCGCGCAACGGCGGCAAGGTGCGGTTGCCGCTGGTCGAGCGCGAGATCCCGATCATCCTCGACGAATGGGCCGACCCGACCCTCGGCACGGGCTGTGTCAAGATCACGCCGGCGCACGACCCGAACGACTACGACGTATGGCAACGCCACCCCGAGATCGGCGCCGTCAACATGCTGAACCCCGACGGCACCGTCAGCAAGCAGGGCGGCCGCTACGCCGGGCTCGATCGCTTCGAAGCCCGCGCCCGAGTGCTCGCCGATCTCGATGCCGAAGGCCTGCTCGATCGCATCGAAGACCGGCAGATGGAGATCGATCACTCGGATCGTTCGAAGACCATCATCGAGCCCTACCTCTCCAAGCAGTGGTTCGTCAACATGGCCGACGTCGAGGGCGGCGTGGTGATGGGTCGCGGCACCGACAAGGAGTTCCGTTCGCCGGGGCTGGCGCAGGCGGCGCTCGACGCCACCGCCGGCACCTTGCCGCCGTTCGCCGACGGCTCACCGCGCGCGCAGGTCGCGTTCCATCCCGACCCGGATCGCTACCGCAACATGCACGACCGCTGGCTCGGTGAGAAGCGCGATTGGTGCATCAGCCGCCAGCTCTGGTGGGGCCACCGCATCCCGGTGTGGCGCGGCGACCTCGACACCGACAAGCTCCTGACGCTCGAGCCGGTCCTGCAGGGCCAGCTCGAACGCGACGACGTATGCGCCTGGGTGGTCATGCCCGATGGCGAACGCATGTCGCCAGCCGACGCATTCCGGCACCTGAAGGGCCCCAATGCTCCAACCAGTGTCGAAGTGCAGATCTGCTTCCTCGACGCGCAGCACGACCAAACGATCGGTGCAATGCTGCAGAGCGCGGGGCTCGAACTCGACCCGGACGTGCTCGACACTTGGTTCAGTTCGGCCCTGTGGCCTCACAGCACCCTCGGCTGGCCGAACCCGAACGACGCACCGATCGCTCCCGGCCAGACCGAGCTCAAAGCCGACGGCGACCGCCCGGACGCGCTCAGCTACTTCTATCCCGGCAGTTGCCTCGTGACCGGCCGCGACATCATCACCCTATGGGTCGCGCGCATGATCATCACCGGGCTCTACAACCTCGGCGACGTGCCGTTCACCGACGTGTTCCTGCATGCCACCATCCTCGATGGCAAGGGCGTGCGCATGTCCAAGTCGAAGGGCAACGGCATCGACCCCCTCGACATCATCCACCGCTACGGAGCCGACGCTCTGCGCTACGTCGTCTGCGAACTGCAGACCGGCACCCAGGATGTGCGCCTCCCGGTGCAGGCGATCTCACCGTTCACGGCCGCGGACGAGCCCGAGCGCCTCGTCGACCTCGCGACCGCCAAGCCCGGCCCCTACCTCGGCACCTTCATCGACCCCGTCGCCAACCAGCCGATGGACCTGATCGGCCAGTACGGCAACGAAGGCATCACTCCCGCCAAGGCGACCAGCGATCGCTTCGCGGTCGGTGCCAACTTCTGCAACAAGCTGTTCAACGCCGCCCGGTTTGCCTTCCTGAACCTCGACGGCACCACCTTCGAGCCGCTGCACGTCGACGCCTTGCCGCTCGAAGACCGCTGGGTGCTCTCGCGCCTGCACCGAGCGATCGCAACCGTGCACGGCCATCTCGAAACCTACAACCCCTCGGCCGCAGTGCAGACCGCACGCGACTTCTTCTGGAACGAACTGTGCGACTGGTATCTCGAGATGCTGAAGCCGCGCATGAAGGTCGGCGCCGCCCCCGACAAGCGACGCGCCGGCCAACAAGTGCTCGCCTCAGTGCTCGACCAGACCCTGCGACTCCTGCACCCATTCGTTCCCTTCCTCACCGAACGCCTGTGGGCCACACTCAACACCCTGGCACCAACCCGTGGGATCGGCAGCCCGTTCGCCGCAAGCGACCTGCTCGTGCACGCCGCGTGGCCGACCGGTGACGAGGCTTGGCCCGCACCCGAAGTCGAAGCCAACGTCGCCACCATGCAGGAATGGTGCGTAGCGATCCGCGAAGCGCGCGCCCGCTACCAGGTCGCCCCCCGCGAACGCTTGGCCGCACGCTTCCAGGCCGACGGCAACAGCGCCATCGTGCTGCGCGCAACCGAGGAGCTGCTCGCCAACATGGCCGGCCTCAGCGAGACCGCGATCGGCCCCGACCAACAGCGCACCAGCGACAGCGCCATCGTCGTACACGGCGACAGCAAGGCATTCCTGCTCGGCGTCGTCGACCTCGCGAAGGAGAAGGCGAGGTTGGAAAAGGAAGCGGCGAAGCTCACCGGCCGCATCGCCAGCATCGAGAAGAAGCTGGCGAACGAGGGGTTCCTGGCGAAGGCGCCGGCGGAGGTGGTGGCGAAGGAGCGCGACAACCTGGGGGGGGTGCGGGCGGAGTTGGCGGGGGTGCAGCAGGCCCTCGCCGACCTCGGAGTCCCACCACCCAACTGATCCCCTGCCTGTTGGCGACTTCGGAAATCCGTGCCACCGCTGAGCGGCGCGGGACACCAGTAGGACGGCCCCCCG
>DRKG01000466.1 GCA_011051855.1 bacterium
CGTTGCACGTTCGAGCCGTCGGGGCGCATCGTGTAGAGCTCGAGGTCGCCGTCGCGCACCGATGTGAACACGATGTCGCCGGTCTTCGGGCAGACGGTGGCTTCGGCGTCGTAGCCGACGGTATCCGTCAGTTGGCGGAGGCCTTCGCCGTTCGGCTTGACGCTGAAGATGTCGTATTCCCGGTGCACGGCCCACTGGTAGCCGCGGCCGGTCATCTTGACGATCGGCGGTGCGTCTCCGTGGTGGTGCGTCGACGCGAACACGATGCGGTCATCGCCCTTCAGGAAGTAGGCGCAGGTGGTGCGGCCCTTGCCCGTGCTGACCCGGGTGACCTCGCCGGTCGCCAGGTCGAGCGTGTAGATCTGGTCGGCCGGCATGCCGGCGCTGCGCCTTTGGAACACGAGCTTGGTGCCGTCGGTCGACCAGTAGGCCTCGGCGTTCTCGCCGTCGAAGGTCAACTGCCGCAGGTTGCGCAGGTGCTTTTCCTTCGGGTTGTCTTCGATCGCACGCCCCGCGCCGATCACGAGTTGGGCCGTCACAGGGCCGGCGCAGACCGTGAGCGCGAGGAGGGGCAGGACGCAACGGATAGATCGCATCCGGGCATCCTCGCGAGCGGGCGGGGCGCCCGCAACGCTGAGCCCAGGGCTGAAGGTCACGCGAACGTCACTGCGGCGCGGCCGCGCCGGCCGTCAGCCCTGACCGCCGTCGGTGGCGATGGAGCCGCCGCCGGGGCTGCCGATCTGGCCGACGACGCCGCCGTCGTTGCCCGCAAGGCCGAGCAGGCGCCGTTCGGCGGCCGACAGGTCCGGGAAGGCGGCGAGGAAGTCGCTGCGCTTCTGTTGGACGAAGCTGCGCAGCCGCTGCATCAGTCGCTCTGGGTCTTCGAGGTCGAAGAGGCCGGTGCGCGCGAGCGCGTCGGCGGCTCCACGGCGCGCCACCCGGTCGATTTCGTTCGGCAGGAGCCGGTCGTCATCGAGCCAGAACTCGGCGCGGATCTCGAAGAACGAGACCAGGTTCCGCAGGTGCGGCAGAGTGATCGCGGAGCGCCCCTTGCAGATGTCGGTCGCGGTTTGCGGCGACACCCCCAACGCCCTGGCGAGATCCCTCTTCTTGAGACGGCGCTGATCTAGCAGGGCCGTGATCTTCTCGTGGATGAGGACCATGTTGTTTCGACGCTGACCGTGGTGGCTCGAAAGCCCGTCGGCAAGGACGGTAGCGCCGAACGAGATACGGTGCAAACGAAACCTACACAACCTGTAGTGCCGTAGGGACTCCGGGCCACGGCTGGAGCGCAACCGGTCAAGACTCGGGCGCCGGAGCCCTGCGGCCGAATCCGCGCTGCGGTGGCGTTCGCGCGCGGTAAGGTGCCGGGCGTGACGACGAAGCGGCTTCCCCGCGGCCTGGCGCTGCTCTTGCTGCCGGTGGCCGGTTGTATCGGCAAACGTCTACCGCCATCGGTCTGGCCGCCACCGAACTTCCTGCTGGTGGTGGAAGAAACCGAACTCGACGGCGGCAGCGTGCACGTCGTACGGCGCTTCCGCGTGGATGCGCGCGGCTTGGTCGTCTACGGGACTTCGCTGCGACCGCTCGTCGACAAGGCGACCGGCACCAGTCTGCCGGTGTTCGACCGGCTGTCGATCTACCGGCTCGAACCCAAGTGCGTGCGCGGCCTGGCGCGGCGGCTCGACCGTCTCGATATCCCCGAGATCGTCGTCGAGGAACTGCCGGCGAACGGCACCGGAGTCGGGCTCACGATCAGCTACCGTGCGTTCGCCGCCGACGTCATCCTGCCGGCGGCGGGTCGCCTGCGCGGAGAGGTTGCCGAGATCGTGGCGCTGGTCACCGAGCACCTGCCGCCGGGAGAGCAGTTCGGCATCGGCGTCAATCGTGCGATCAAGCCGGTCCTGCGCGGCGTGCCGATGCCGGCCACCGGCGCGGCCCCGGCGCTCGCGGCTTATCGGGCCTTGATCGCAGAAGCGGGCGACGAGGCGGACCCCGATCTGGTGCTGGACGCGTTTGCACTCGCCTGTCGGATCGGTGCGCGCGCCGTCGCCGAGCATCTGCTCGACCGCTGGCAGGCGCTCATGGCCGGGCGGCGACGGAGCGGTTTCGAGGACGATCCGAGCGCGGCCCCGACGCTGCGCGCGGAGTTGTTGCGCACGTTCCTGCCGCCGGGCGGTTGAGTCAGCTCGCTTCGATCGCGCGCAGGTGCAGTTCGTAGGCGAGCAGCAGGTAGAGGCCGTGCCCGAGGTCGGCCGCGCCGCGCCGATGCAGGTCGATCGCGCGCGCGAGGCCGCCCGGGCGCAGGTGCGGGCGAGCGCGGCTCCGAGCTTCGGCGAGCACGTCCAGCCACGGCAGTTCCGTACGGAACCAGCGGTCCAGCGGCAGCGAGAAACCGCGCTTGGGCAGCCGCCGGACAGCCTCCGGCAGGTCGTCGGCGAACGCTTCGATGAGGGCGCGTTTGCCCAGGTCGCGGCCGGTCGTCGCGAGCCCTTCGATGCCGGCGCTCAGAAACGGGCAGCGGCCTTCGACGCCCGCGGCCAGCAGCGCGATGTCGACCTTGGGCAGTAGGTCGCGCGGCAGGTAGTGGTCGAGGTCGTCGTCGCGGGCTGCCAGCGCGAAGTCGCGATTGCCGCCGGCGGCCAGCGGCTGCGCGTCGTGCCAGCAGGCGCGGTCGCCGAGTTCCGGTGCCAGGACTTCCTGCCCGAACGCCGGCGGTGTGACCGCCAGCAGCGCGCGGATGGGATTGCGCGCCCGCAAGGCTCGCCAGTAGCGCGCCGCTGGATGCATCGACCAACGGGGCGCGAACGGCAGCAGTCGGCCGAGGTGCGGCATCCTTCGCAGCGCGCGATAGCGGCGGTAGCCCAGCAGCAGTTCGTCGGCGCCTTCCCCTCCGAGCAGGATGCGCACGCC
>DRKG01000467.1 GCA_011051855.1 bacterium
CGCCAGTAGCGCAATCGTGGACGGCAGCGCCCCGACCAGTTCCAGCGCCACCGACGAACCGAGCGTCGCGAACGGGCGGGCGACGGCCATCGGTGCGATGCCGTTGCTGCCGGTGCACCCGTGGCCGAAGGTCGACGCCAACGGCACCGGCGCCAACTGCCCACGCAGCTCACCACCCGGGAACGCCGTGCTGTGCACGTTCACGTACCAATTGCCCGCCTGCAGATCCGCATACTGTGCGGGACCGGGTGCGAACGTCACGCCGAAGCGGTTGCCGGTCACGGCGAGCCCGATCACGATCGGACCGGAAATTCCTGGAGCTGCGCTGTGCACGTGGGCGGCGGTCACCGTGCCGACCAACGGCGAGAACGCCCCGGTGACCGTCAACGTGCCGTCCGGATTGCGCACCGCGCGCGCCCCGCCGACGGCCGGTGAGCCGTTCGGCGGCACCGCTTGGCTGCCCTCGAGCGCGGCCGCGAACCGGTCCTCGTCGAGTCGCAGCTGGCCGCGCAGTTCGCCTCCCGGGTGCGCCGCCGTATGCACGTTGAAGTACGCGTCACCCGCCAACAGTGCGGCCACGTCGACCGGTGCGAGCGGAGCGGAAACGCCGCAGTAGCTGCCGCTGGCGACGTCGAAACCATTGAGGGCCTGCACGACCGGACCGTTGTTCCCCATGGGCCCGCGGTGCAGGTGCGCGGCGGTGATCGCGCCGAGACCGCTGGTCGCAAGGGAATAGACCAACCGGTTCTCCGGCTGGTAGAGCAACGCGGTGAACTCGCCCGCTGCAGCCGTCGCGACCGGCGGCACTTCCTGCCCGCCTGCCAGTTCGCCGACGAAGCGCACCGCCTTGGGCGCGACCACCTGCCCGCGGATCTCGCCGGCGGGCTGGCCGGCCGTGTGCACGTTCAAGTAGGTGCCGCCCGCAGCCAGCGCGCTGCCGACGGCTGCCCCGACGACGGCGTTGCCGACGAAGGTGTTTCCCCCGCCCGCGGCCAGCGAGAACACCACCGGCCCGTTGGCTCCGACCGAGCCCAGGTGCAGGTGCGCCGCCGTCGCGGCGCCGGTCAAGCCGTCGTGGCGCAGGAACACGTGCACGACGTTGGTGCCCGGATCGCGCCGGATCACCGCCCAGCCCGCGCCCGGACTCGGCGAAGGCGGCACTTCCTGCGCGCCGTCGAGGCGAGCCGCGTAGTATTCCTGGGCATGCAGCAGGACCGGAATGAGCAGCGACGTGGCAATGGTTCGGAGCATGGCGAAGGTTCGCAGGTAGCCTGCCTGGCGAGGTTCCGGGACCGGCGGATCGTAGCCGCTCGCAGGAGGCGCTTCGCGTCCCTGTCGTCATCCTGCCTGTTGGTCACGCTGGCTGCCTGCAACCGCCAGGAACTCGCGCCGGGCGGCATCGTCGCCGAACCGCTGCTGGCCAGCCGCGACGCGACCGCACCGCGCGACGGACCGCGCTTCCGACGCATCCCGGCGAGCGCCTCCGGGCTCGACTTTCGCAACGAGCTGCGCCGCGAGAACCGCTACACCTATCTGACCAACGGCGCCGGCCTCGCGGTCGGGGACTACGACGGCGACGGCCGGCTCGACGCCTACCTGGTGTCGCAGGACGGCCCGAACAGGCTGTTCCGGCAGACGGCACCGCTGCAGTTCGAGGACGTCACCGAGGCCGCCGGCAACGTCGACGGGGCAGGGGCGTGGGGCACGGGCGCGAGCTTCGCCGACGTCGACGGCGACGGCGACCTCGACCTCTACGTCTGCAACCTCGAAGCGAAGAACCTGCTCTACGAGAACCAGGGCGACGGCACCTTCGTCGAGAATGCCGCCCGCTTCGGCCTCGACATCGCCGCGGCGTCGATGATGTGTGCGTTCGCCGACTACGACTGTGACGGCAAGCTCGACCTCTACCTGTTGACCAATCGCGCACTGCACTCGGGCTGGGCCCAGACGCCGGAGGTGCTCGACGGCTTCCGTCCGCCGGCCGACACCCTGCGCGCGCCGCGCGAGATGGTGCCGACACTCGCGGACCTCGCGCGCATCGGCGAGCTGCAGCGCCAGGGCAAGCTCGACGAGGCGGCGATCCCGGACGGACTGCGCGAGCACTTTCTCGCCTTCCGCGGGCAGGCCTACATGGCCGGTCAACCCGACCGATTGCTGCGCAACATCGGCGGCCGGTTCGTCGACGTCAGCAGCAGCGCCGGCATCGACGACCACGGCATGGGGCTGTCCGCGACCTGGTGGGACTACGACGACGACGGCTACCCGGACCTCTACGTCGCCAACGACCTCGAATCGGCCGACACGCTCTACCACAACCAGCAGGACGGCACCTTCCGCAAGGTCACCGAGCAAGTGTTGCCACACACCGCTTACTACGGCATGGGCTCCGATTTCGCCGACGTCGACGGCGACGGCCGACTCGACCTGATGGTCGCCGACATGAGCATGACCACGCACAAGCAGGCGAAGGTGCTGATGGGCGACATGGCCAAGCAACGGCCGGTGTTGATGCATCACCGACCGCCGCAGTACATGCGCAACGCGCTGCTGCTCAACGACGGCTGCGGACGCTTCCAGGAAGCGGCGAAGCTCGCCGGCGTCGCCAGCAGCGACTGGACCTGGTCGCTGTTGTTCGGCGACCTCGACCTCGACGGCCGCGTCGACCTGTTCGCCACCAATGGCATCGCGCGCTTCGAGATGGACCCCGACCTGCAGATGCGCATCCAGGCGCTGTGGCAGGAAGGCCGCCAGCAGGCCGCCATCGACCTGATCCAGAACGTCAAGGCGGTGCCCGAGAGGAACCTCGCCTTCCAGAACCGCGCCGACCTCGAGTTCGTCGATGTGTCGGCAGCGTGGGGACTCGATCTGGAATCGGTGTCGCACGGAGCTGCGCTGGCGGACTTCGACGGCGACGGCGACCTCGACGTGCTGGTGTCGAACTTCAACGCCGAGGCGGCGCTCTACGAGAACCGCACCAACGCCGGCGGGGCGTTGGTCGTGCGCCTGCGCGGCCAGCACAGCGAACGCTTCGGCGTCGGCGCGCGGGTGGTCGTCCGCACGCCCGACGGCCAGCGCCAAGTGCGCGAGTTGGCGTTGGCGCGCGGCTACCTGTCCGGGCAGGCGCCGGAACTGCACTTCGGCGTCGGCGCCGCCACCACCGTCGACCTCGAGGTGTTCTGGCCGTCGGGCCACCACCAGCGCTTCTCGGAGCTCGCGCCCGCGAACCGTTATCTGGTCACCGAACCCGGCGCACCTCCGCCGGCCACCGCCGTCCCGCGCGCCGAGCCCGGCCCGCCGACGCGCTTCTCGCCGTGCGCGCCACCTCCCTTCCGCCATCGCGAGAACGACTTCGACGAATACGCCCGCGAGCCCTTGCTGCCCGCCCAGGTGGCGCGCCTGGGGCCGGCGCTGGCGTGCGCAGGGCCGCGTCTGTTCGTCGGCGGAGCCGCCGGCCAGGCCGGTGCGATGTTCCAACGCGTCGACGACGGGTGGCAGCGCCTGCCAGGCCCGTGGACGCAGGACGCCGCCTGTGAAGACGTCGGCGCGTGCTTCGCCGACTTCGACGGCGATGGCGATCCCGATCTGCTGGTGACCAGCGGCGGCACCGAAGTCGCGAGCGGCCACGCACACCTGCGCGACCGGCTGTATCGCAACGACGACGGCACCTTCGTTCGCGACCACGACGCGCTGCCCGACGTGCGCGAGTCCTCGGGCACCGCTCGCGCGGCCGACGTCGACGGCGACGGCGATCCCGACTTGTTGGTCGCCGGCCGAATCGTTCCCGGCGCCTACCCGGACGCCCCCCCGACCCGGCTCTATCGCAACGACGACGGCCGGTTCACCGACGCGACCGAAGAACTCGCACCGACCTTGCACAAGGCAGGCATGGTCACCGATGCCTGCTTCGCCGACGTCGACGGCGATGGCGACCTGGACCTACTGCTCGCCGCCCGCTGGCAGCCGCTGCGCCTGCTGCGCAACGACGACGGTACGTTCGTGGATGCGACCGTCGAGGCCGGCCTGGCGTCGACATCAGGCTGGTGGCGTTCGCTTTGTGCATGGGACTTCGACGGCGACGGCGACGTCGATTTCGTCGCCGGCAACCAGGGTTGGAACACCAAGTACAAAGCCAGCCCCGCCCACCCCGCACGCCTCTACTACGGCGACTTCGACGGCAACGGCACGCGCGACCTGGTCGAGGCCAAGTACGAAGGCGATCGCCTGCTGCCGGTGCGGGGCCGCAGTTGCTCGAGCGGCGCGATGCCCGTGCTCGCCGAGCGCTTCCCCACCTACGAACGCTTCGCCTCGTCGGCCCTCGCGGACATCTACAGCGAAGAGCTGCTGCAGAGCAGCGGCGAACTGGTCGCAACCCAGCTCGCCAGTTGCCTGCTGGTGAACGACGGCCACGGCCACTTCACCGTCGCGCCGCTGCCGCGTCGGGCGCAGATCGCGCCGATCCAGGCGATGCTGGTGGTCGACGACCTGCTGGTCTGCGCGCAAAACGACTTCTCCCCCGAACCCGAGACCGGCCGCCACGACGGCGGCACCGGGCTCGTGCTGCGCCGCGCCGACGACGGCCTCGAAGTGCTGCCGACGACGGCACACGGCATCTCCACGTTCGGCGACCACCGTCACCTGGTGCTGCTGCCCGACGGAACGTTGGTGTTCGCGCGCAACGACGACACCCTGCTCGCGTGGCGCTGATCCCCCCATGCCCCGACGACGTTCCAGCGCCTTCTGCACCGCCTTCGCCGTCGCGGCGGGGCTGTTCGCCCTGGCTGCCGCGCCGCCGGTGCTGCAGGCCCAGGCGGATCCACCGCCGACGAGTGACTACCGGCGCCAGATCCGGCCGCTCTTCGCCAAGTACTGCTTCCACTGCCACGGCGCAGATCGGCAGAAGGGCGACCTCCGGCTCGACACCCTCGATCCGGCGATGACTACGCGCGCCGCTGCGGAGGACTATGCCGCGGTCCTCGACATGCTGCACGCGGGCGACATGCCGCCCGAGGACGAGGCCCGGCCGACCGACGCCGAACGCCGCCTGCTGCTGCGCTGGCTGACCGATTCTCTGCGGTCTGCGGCCGATCGCCAGCGAAGTGAGCGGCAGGTCGTATTGCGCCGCCTGACCCGCGAACAGTATTCGAACAGCCTGCGGGAGCTGCTGTCGCTGCCGATCGACTTCGCGCGTAGCCTGCCCGCCGACGGCAAAGCCCGAAACGGTTTCTCGAACAACGGCGCGGTTCTGCAGGCCACGCCGTTGCACCTCGACAACTACGTCAAGATTGCGCGCTGGGCCCTCGATCGGGCGCTCGTGCTCGACCGGCCGCAGGTCGCGCACTATCGGGTGACGTTCGGCAAAGGCATCGGCAAGGGCCGAGTCGCCGGACGGACCGGCGGCTACCAGTCCGTGCCGTTGCGCACGGACGACTTCCAAGTCGAGATCCTCGAGAACGGCAGGGTCGTCACCGGCGGCAACGAAGCGGAACGGCGGCAGCGCGAGCGCATCCAGCGCAAGATCAGCGTCGGCCTGCGCGGTTCGGCACACGACCGTTTCCGCATCGTCGACGAGGGCATGATCCTGTTGTCTGCGCTGCCGCACCGCGAAGTCGCGCCGAAGTCTTGGCAGGGCCCGTCGCCGAATCTCAAACTGGAGATGCAGCGCGTGTGGCCAGAACAGGGCGAGTTCGTCATGCGCGTGGTGGCATCGCGCGGTTACGTGCCGCCCATGCGGCGCCAGATGCTGGTTGGCCTCGACGAAGGCATGCCGGCGATGGCGCGCCTGCACGACGGACGATTGGCCACCGCACACGGGGCCATCGTGCTGCCGGCCGCACGGAGCGACCAGCGCCGCAATCTGAGAGCCGAGGGCAACGCCCTGCTGCCCGTGGCAGTGCCCGAACCGGCCAGGGCACGGCTTCGCTTCACGCTGCCCGCGGACGGCTTCTATCAGGTCGATCTGGTACATGCTCCGAAGGCCGCCGATCAGATGCCGTCGATCCGGCTGATTTGTGCCGGCCACCACCTCGACCAGCGGCCGACGTTCGACGAGCAGCAATTGCGCGAGCCAGCAGTGGTCACGCCACTCGGCGTGATCGGCATGCTCGAGGGGCCCCACCATCTCGAGGTCGGCGGCACCTTCTTCGTCGGCTTCACGCACGTCGTGATCACACAGCTCGACGCCGAGCACGAGTTGGTGCGGCGACTGACCAGCCAGCGCGAACGACAGAATGCCCAGGTGCGGCACCTGACCCCGGTCCTGCGCGCGCTGATCGGCACCCGCACCGACGACGGTATGGACTACACCACCTTCGGCGAACCGGTGGAGGTCACGGCTCCGCTCGGCCAACCGCGCACGTTCGAGTTCCGCGGTCGCCTCGAAAACATGCCGATCCCGGCACCGGAATCGGGTGACAAGGAGATCCTGTCCGGCTTCCTGTTGCTCGGCGTCTGGAACGACCATCTGGTCAAGTCCGCCGACGCGACCGGCCCACCCCTGTTGGTCCGGTCGATCGAGTTCGAAGCCCCCCACTTCGAGCAATGGCCGCCGCAGTCCCACGCGGCGATCTTTCCACCGCGGCCCGAGGGGCTCGCATTCACCAGCGACGACGATCGCGAAACCTACACGCGGGCCGTGCTCGAACGGTTCGTGGCCCGCGCGTTTCGGCGCCCGGCGCGCGCCGACGAAGTCGAACGCTACCTGGGCTTCTGGCGCGACCTCGCCGACGACTACGACCGTTACGAAGATGCGGTGCGCGAGGTGCTGGTGGCGATCTTGTGCTCGCCCGAGTTTCTGTTCCTGTGCGAGCCCGACGACGAACTCGGCGACGACGGCGCGCTGACCGACTACATGCTCGCCAACCGCCTGAGCTACTTCCTGTGGAACGGTCCGCCAGACGACGAGCTGCGCGAGCTGGCGGCCGAGGGCCGGTTGGGTGCGGAGCTGCTCGCGCAGACCGAACGACTGCTGGACGACCCGAAGAGCGCCCGCTTTCTGCGCAACTTCACCCACGAGTGGTTGCGCATGGACCGCCACGAGAACATGGCGATCAACGTCGACGTACACCCCGACTACACGCGTTTCGTGCGGCGGGACATGCAGGCAGAGGTGCACGCGTTCGTGCAGCACGTGTTCGCCAACGACCTGCCGGTCGAGACGTTCGTCGCCGCCGACTTCGCCATGCTCAACCAGAACCTGGCCGAGTTCTATGGCATCGCCGGCGTCACCGGTCCGCAGTTCCGCAGGGTTGCGATCGGGCCGGAACACCCCGAGCGCCGCGCAGGCATCCTTTCCCACGGGACATTCCTGGCCGGCCACTCCGACGGCACCGAGCCGCACCCGATCAAGCGTGCGGCGTGGCTCCGGGCACGTGTTCTCGGCGAACCGCCGCCACCGCCGCCGCCCAACGTACCCGAGCTCGACCCGAAGGCGCCCGGCGCAGACCGGATGACGCTCAAGCAGCGCATCGAAGCACACCGCGACCGGGACAGTTGCCGCGACTGCCACGCCGGGCTCGATCCCTACGGGTTCGTGTTCGAGCGCCTGAGCGCGGTGGGACGGTTCGAACCGCGCCGCAGGGGCATCGCCGTCGACGCGACCGCCGAACTGCCCGACGGCACCCGCGTCGACGGGCTCGAAGGCATCCGCACCTGGCTGGTCGAGCACCGGCGCGACCAACTCGCCCGCGCGCTGCTCGAACACCTGTTCGCCTATGCGCTCGGCCGCGAGGTGCAGTTCGCGGACGACGCCGAGCTGGCCGCGTTGATGGAGCAGATCCGTGCCGCCGGCTACCGCACCCGGGCCGTGATCCGTGCTATCGTCGGCTCGCACTCGTTCCGATCCAAGTAGCTCCCATCCCCGCATCGCCATGCAGAAGAACTGGCACCTCGACCGCCGCACCTTCCTGCGCGGTGCCGGCGTCGCCGCGGCCTTGCCGATGCTCGACGCGATGCGCGAGCTGGTTCCGAACGAACCCGTTCGGCGCTTGTGCTTCGTCTACTTCCCCAACGGCGCGGCGATGCCGGCCGAAGACGACGCGCGCTGGGGCAAATGGCGCTGGCAACCTCACGGCGAGGGCCGCGACTACCGCTTGACCGAGACCCTGCGGAGCCTCGCCCCGTGGCGCGCCCAGTCGACGTTCCTCGGCGGCCTGAGCCACCCGTTGTCGCGCAACCTGCTCGGCCACCTCGCGGGCGACACCTGGCTGACCGCCGGCGACCTGCGCGGCGACGTCTACAAGAACCGCGTGTCCGTCGACCAGGTCGCGGCTCGGCAGTTGCGGCGCTACACGCGCTATCCTTCGCTGGTGCTGTCGACCGACGGCGGCGTCGGCTACAAGTCGCGCTCCTCGACGCTGAGTTTCGACCACGCCGGCCGGCCGATCCCGAGCGAGCACCGGCAACGGCTGATCTTCGAACGCTACTTCGCGCCCGGCGGCGGCCTACCGACCGACGAACGTCGACACCAGTTGCAACGCGGCCGGAAGGTCGTCGACCTGATCCTGGCGGACAGCAAACGCCTGCATCGGCGCCTCGGCCGCCGCGACCAACAGAAGCTCGCGCAGTACCTGCAATCCCTCGACGCGGTCGAGGAGCAGATCCGTCGCAACGAGGCGTGGCTCGACCGCCCCCTGCCGCCGTTCGACCGCGACCACGTCGACCTCGACGTCGCGCCCGACGTCGACCCAGCCGGCTACCTACGGGCGATGTACGACCTGATCGCGCTCGCGCTGCAACTCGACCTGACGCGCGTGGTCACGTTCATGACGGGCCGCGAGGACGGCATGGGCTTCGCCGACCAGTTCCCCAACCGCGCCCTCGGCATCAAGCGCGGCCATCACACGATCACGCACGACTCCCATGAAGGCCACTGGGAGCAATGGGGCCGCTACGACCGCTGGCACGCACAGCAGTTCGCCCACTTCGTCAAGCGGCTGGCCGAGAGTGCCGACGAGCATGGTTCCTTGCTCGATCAGACCCAGGTGCTCTACGGATCGTGCTGCAGCACGACCCACAACGCGCGCAATCTGCCGCTGTTGCTGATCGGCGGATCCCGACTCGGCATCCGCCACGGCCACTTCCGCAAGTACGACGACGCGACGCCGTTCTGCAATCTGTTCGTCGGCATGCTCGAGGCCGCCGGCGTTGCCGTGGAGACCTTCGGCGACGCCACCGGCGGGATGCCGGAGCTGTTCGGCTGACCCGCTGAAGCCGGCGCGAACGACTGTTCGCCAAACCCCTCCCCATCAACGACAATGCCGCGATGCTGACGCGCCGTGGATTCGTCGCCGCCTGTGCGGCTCCCCCGCTCGCCGCGGTCGCGGCCCCGGCCGCCTACCACCGGCTGCGTGAGGTACTGGCGGACGCAGCCCAGGACCCGCGCGGCCCGGCGTCGTTCGCGCGCGACGAGGACTTCTGGCGCGAGATCCAGATGGCGTTCCCGGTCGACCGCTCGCTGACCAATCTCAACAACGGCGGCGTCAGCCCGTCGCCGAGCGTGGTGCACGACCAGTACGAACACCGCCTGCGGGTCAGCAACGACGCGCCGCCCTATCACATGTGGCGCGTGCTGGCGCCCAATCGCGAAACCGTGCGCACGCAGCTCGCCAACGCGGTCGGCTGCGATCGCGAGGAACTGGCGTTCACGCGCAATGCATCCGAAAGCCTGATGATCTGCCAGCACGGCATCGACCTCGTGGCCGGTGACGAGGTGTTGACCAGCGACCAAGACTACCCACGTATGCAGATGGCGTTCGAGCAGCGCCGCCGCCGCCACGGCATCGTCATCCGGCGGGTCGAGCTGCCGGTCCCGTGCGTCGACGACGACGACGTGGTGCGCCGCTTCGCCGCGGCGATCGGCGAACGCACGCGGCTGCTGCTGCTCAGCCACGTCATCAACCTGACCGGTCAGGTGCTCCCGGTCGCGCGCGTGTGTGCCCTCGCCCGCGAACGCGGTGTGCGCACCATCGTCGACGGCGCGCACGCGATCGCGCACTTGCCGTTCGCCATCCGCGAACTCGGCTGTGACCACTACGGCAGTTCGCTGCACAAGTGGCTGTTCGCGCCGATCGGCACCGGCCTGCTCTACACCAAGAAGGAACGCATCGCAGAGACCTGGCCCCTGCTGTCGGCGCGCCAGGACCAGGACGGCGACATCCGCAAGTTCGAGGAGATCGGCACGCACCCGGTCGCGCCGGCACTCGGCGTCGCCGAGGCGCTGGCGTTCCACCAGGGCCTCGGCGCCGAACGCAAGCTGGCCCGCTTGGTCTACCTGCGCGACCGCTGGATCGACGCACTGCGCGGCGATGCGCGCGTGCGGCTGCACACCGACCTGACCCCGGGGCGCGCCGGTGCGATCGCGACCGTGCAGATCGAAGGCGTGCCGAGCGCAGCCCTCGTCAAGCACCTGTGGCAACGGCACCGCATCCTGACCGCGCTGATCGCCCACCCGCGCTTCGAAGGCGTGCGCGTGTCACCGAGCGTCTACACGACGCTTGCCGAGATCGATCGCTTCGTCGAGGCAGTGCATGCAGTGCTGCGCGACGGTTTGCCCAGTTGAGTTGCCCAGTGGAGTTGCCCGGTTGCGTCGGCTTCTGCTACGCCGCCGAGCTGCGGCGAACCGCACGCCTCCACCGGTCGGCCCCGAGCGCGCCCGGCGGGCATTCCGGATCCTTGCACCTTCCTTGCGAGCCGGCGCACCCCTATCCTGTTCGCCCCGCAAGGCCGGGGATCCGGCCGGCGGACGAGCATCATGTCCCAACGAAGCGCTGCGTTTCCCCGCCACGACCAGTTCCAGGATCGCCACATCGGCCCCGGTGAACGAGACCTGACCGAGATCCTCACGGCCCTCGGCTGCAAGTCCCTCGAAGACCTCACCGACAAGGCCGTGCCCAAGCAGATCCGCTGGCAGCGCGAACTCGCCACGCCGCCGGCCGCGACCGAACGCAATGCGCTCGCGGAACTGACCGCGCTCGCCGCCGAGAACCGCGTGCTGCGCAGCTACATCGGCCTCGGCTACCACGGCACCATCACGCCCGCGGTGATCCAGCGCGGCATCCTGGAGAACCCCGGCTGGTACACCCAGTACACCCCCTACCAGGCCGAGATCTCGCAAGGGCGCCTCGAGGCGTTGCTGAACTTCCAGACGCTGCTGTCTGACCTGACCGGGCTCGAAGTCGCCAACAGTTCGCTGCTGGACGAGGCGACCGCTGCAGCCGAAGGCATGGCGATGTGCCACCGCCTGCACAAGGGCAAGGCCGCCGACGTGTTCTTCGTCGACGACAACGTGCACCCGCAGACCCTGGCGGTGCTGCGCACCCGCGCCGAACCGCTCGGGATCGAGATCGAGGTCGGCGACCACCGGTCGGCGCAGTTCGGCGAGCGCCACTTCGGCGTGCTGCTGCAGTATCCGGGCAGCGACGGCATCATCGACGACCCGAAACCGACGATCGAGCGCGTGCACGCAGCCGGCGGTTACGCGGTGGTCGCAGCCGATCTGTTGGCGCTGACGATCCTGAAGGCGCCGGGTTCGATCGGCGCCGACATCGTCTGCGGCTCGAGCCAGCGCTTCGGCGTGCCGCTCGGCTACGGCGGCCCGCACGCCGGCTACATGACCGCGAGCAAGGCGTTCCAGCGGCAACTGCCCGGCCGCATCGTCGGCATGACGATCGACGCCACCGGCAAGCCGGCCCTGCGTCTGGCGCTCGGCACGCGCGAACAACACATCCGCCGCGAGCGCGCGACCTCGAACATCTGCACCGCCCAGGTGCTGCTGGCGGTGATGGCCAGCATGTATGCCGTCTACCACGGCCCCGACGGCCTGCGCGCCATCGCCGAACGCATCCGCAACCAAACCGAGTGCCTCGCCCACGGCCTGAACGCGATCGGGCACAAGGTGCAGGACGGCGCGCGCTTCGACACCCTCCGCGTGTGGCCGAAGGAAGGCGCCGAGACGGTGATGCAGGCGGCGCTGCAGCGCGGCATCAACCTGCGCGACTTCGGCGACGGCAGTGTCGGCGTCAGCCTCGACGAAACCGTCAGCCTCGCGGACCTGCACGACCTGTTCGCGGCGTTCGGCGGCAGCCCGCTGCAGTTGCCCGTCGACAAGCAGGCGCCCCCGCTCGCCGCACTGGCGCGCACGCTGCCGTATCTCGAGCACCCGACGTTCCACCGTTACCGCAGCGAGACCGAGCTGCTGCGCTACATGTACCGGCTGCAGGCGAAGGACCTGTCGCTGACCACGTCGATGATTCCGCTCGGCTCGTGCACGATGAAGCTGAACGCGGCCACCGAGATGTTCCCGGTGTCGCTTCCCGGCTTCGCGCAGTTGCACCCGTTCGCACCGCTCGACCAGGCCAAGGGCTACACCAAACTGTTCGCACGCCTGTCCGAGTGGTTGTGCGACATCACCGGCTTCGCCGCCTGCTCGCTGCAGCCGAACGCCGGCTCACAGGGTGAATACACCGGCCTGCTGACGGTCCGCGCGTTCCATCGCAAGAATGGCCAGGAACAGCGCAACGTCTGCCTGATCCCGGCGAGTGCGCACGGCACCAACCCCGCGAGCGCGGCGATGGCCGGCATGAAGGTGGTCGTGGTGCGCTGTGACGACGACGGCAACATCGATCTCGGCGACCTGCGCGCCAAGGCCGAGGAGCACCGCGACGAACTCGCTGCGCTGATGGTCACCTACCCATCGACCCACGGCGTGTTCGAGGAGGGCATCCGCGAGATCTGCGCGATCGTGCACGAGCACGGCGGACAGGTCTACATGGACGGCGCCAACATGAACGCCCAGGTCGGACTGACGGCGCCGGGTGAACTCGGCGCCGACGTCTGCCACCTCAACCTGCACAAGACGTTCTGCATTCCGCACGGCGGTGGCGGTCCGGGAATGGGCCCGATCTGCGTCGCCAAGCACCTGGCGCCGTTCTTGCCGAGCCACCCGCTGGTCGCCTGCCAGCCGACCGGTGACGATACGCACGCGATCGGGCCGGTCAGCGCGGCCCCGTGGGGCAGCCCATCGATCCTACCGATCAGCTACGCCTACATCGCGATGATGGGCCCCGACGGCCTGCGCCGCGCGACCCAGGTCGCGATCGCCAACGCCAACTACATCCAGCACCGCCTGCGCGACCACTATCCGGTGCTCTACACCGGCCAAAACGACATGGTCGCGCACGAGTGCATCGTCGACGTGCGCCACCTCAAGGCGAAGAGCGGCGTCGAGGTCGGCGACATCGCCAAACGGCTGATGGACTACGGTTTCCACGCTCCGACGATCAGCTTCCCGGTGCCCGGCACGATGATGATCGAGCCGACCGAATCCGAATCGAAGGCCGAGCTGGACCGCTTCTGCGACGCGTTGATCGCGATCCGCGAGGAGATCCGCGACATCGAGGAGGGCAAGTACGACCGGGACGACAACCCGCTCAAGAACGCGCCGCACACCGCCGAGGCGGTGACCGCCGAAACCTGGGAGCACCCCTACAGCCGCGAGTTGGCCGCGTTCCCGGCACCGTGGACCAAGGAGCACAAGTTCTGGCCGCCGGTCGCGCGCGTCAACGACGTACACGGCGACCGCAACCTCGTCTGCGCCTGCCCGCCGGTCGCCGCCTACGAGACCGACGGCGCCTGAGCGCCCGCCCTACTGCCACGTCTGCAGGCCCTGCGCCACCGTCGGCGTCGGATCCCCCGACCACGTGAACGGCGGGTTCTGGCCGAAGTCGCCCAGGTGCGCGAAGGTCGTCGCCCGGAAGGGCGGGTTCGCGAC
>DRKG01000468.1 GCA_011051855.1 bacterium
TCGGGAGCAATTCCCGGTGAGGTTGTTGTTTGTACCCGGTTCAGTACGTGCCGATAGGAGCGCACGATGCTGACGAAGAAGCCGTGGCGCCTCGGGACGCGCGCCAAGCTGCTGCTGCGCGGGCTGCGCTACGCGCGCATCCTGCCGTACGCGTCGATCGACGGCTGGCTGACCGTCGACGAGGCGATCACGCTGTTCGAGCTGGCGCGCTCGCTGCCCGATGAGAACCCGCGCGCCATCGAGATCGGTAGCTGGCAGGGCAAGAGCACGGTCTGCATCGCGCAGGGACTGAAGGACAAGCCGGGCGCGGTGCTGACCTGCATCGACCCGTTCGACGCGTCGGGCGACCGCGAGAGTGAAGACACCTACGGCAACCACGCCGAACGCGCCGGCGGACCGCTGCGGCGCGCGTTCGAGGCCAACCTCGAACACGCCGACGTGCGCCCCTTGGTCGACGTACGGCAGGGATTCAGCCACGAACTCACCGACGACGTCGACGCGCCGATCGACCTGCTCTTCCTCGACGGCGACCACAGCTACGACGCGGTGCGGCGCGATTTCGAGGACTGGGCGCCGAAGATCCGCGCCGGCGGCCTGCTGGCCATGCACGACGTCGTGCATCCGGTGCACGAAGGCCCGCGTCGCGTGGTCGAAGAGCGAATCGTCGGCGACTCGCAGTGGGTCGAGCCGCGCTACGTCGACAGCATGTTCGTCGCGCGCAGGGCCGGCAACTGACGCACGAACAGGCGCAGGCGGCGGTCGATCAGAAACGTCGCCAGCATGCCGAGGCGCAGCCAGAAACCGGCCGCTTCGCCGGCGGCGAGCAGTCGCCGACCGAGGGCGACCCGCCAGCCCGGAAACAGCCGCGGGTGGCGCACCGCGAGGGTCGCGTGCAGCCGCATCGCGGCGCGATCGGCGGCCGACAACATCGTCGCGCCGTGCTTGCGGTAGCAGAACAGTTCCTCCGGGACGTGGACGAAGCGGGCGCCGTGTTCGAGCGCCGACAGCCAGAAGTCCCAGTCCTCGTAGCCGGGCCGGATCGGGGCGTAGCCGCCGATGCGATCGAACAGCTCCCGGCGATAGAGGCTCGCGTAGACCAGACAGTTGTTGGCCATGAGCCGTCGGCGCGTGACCGGCATGGTGACCAGCGGCGCCTCGACATCGCCGAACGTGCGCCCATTCGGCGTCGCGACGTCGGCCCGTTCGGCCTGCAGCGCGCGCACCAGCCGTGCGACGGCGTTCGGGGCCAGCCGATCGTCGGCGTCGAGCGGCAGCACCAGCGGACTGTCGGTCGCGCGCACGCCCGCGTTGCGCGCCGCCGACAGGCCCTGGTTCGCCTGGCGCACGACGTCGATGCGGCGGCTCGGGTGTTGCCGCACCAGCCGCGCCGCGACGGCCGCGGTATCGTCGGGGCTGCCGTCGTCGACGATGACGATGCGCAGGTTCGGCCAGGTCTGCTGCACCGCGCTCGCGACCGCCTCCGGCAACAGGTGCGCATACCCGTAGCACGGGATCACGACCGCCACTTCGGGAGTGTTGCCGGGCCGACTGGACACCCCGATGTGATCGGCTGTTTTCGCGCAAGACCTCAAGTAGCCTTGCCATCGTGACCGCGCGGCCGATCGTGTTCTGCAGCCACGTCGTCGAGCTGGGCGGCGCCGAGAACGTGCTGCTGGACCTGCTGGGCGCGCTCGACCGCGACCGTTTCGCTCCCCACCTGGTGGTGCCGCACCACGGACCGCTGGCGACGCGGGCGGAAGGACTCGGGGTCGGCGTGCACGACGTGCCCATCGGCGGCCGGTCGCCGCTGCGCAAAGCGCTCTCGACCTTGCGCGCCCGGCGCGCCCTACGCGCGCTCGCCGACCACCTCGGCGCCGAACTCCTGGTCGCCAACTCGATGATCGCCGGCTACGCGTGCGTGCACGCCCGGCGACGCGACCTCGCCGCCGTCTGGCACCTGCACGTGGTCGTGCGCGCGGCGGTCGCGCGCGCGGCACTGCGGCGCGCCACGGCGGTGATCGCGCCATCCGCGATCGCGCTGCGCGCGGCCGGCGTGGGCACAGGCGAAGTCGTCCCGAACGGCGTGCCGGACCGGTTCTTCCGCGCGACCGCCGGCGACCTGCGGCGAGAGCTCGACGTGCCGGCGACAACACCGCTGGTCGGGATCGTCGGCCGGCTCGATCCCCACAAGGGTCACACGGTGCTGGTCGAGGCACTGGCCGGGCTCGACGGCGCCGACGCGCCGCACCTCGTGGTGGCGGGCGGGGAACTGTTCACCGGCTCGCAGAACCGCATCGCCGGCTTCGCCGCCGAGCTGCGCGCCCGCGTGGCCGCGCGCGGCCTATCCGACCGGGTCCACTGGCTCGGCGAACTTGCCGACACCGCCCCGCTGCTCGCGGCGCTCGACGTGCTGGCGGTGCCGAGCACCAGCCCGGAGTCGGCCCCGCGCACGATCGCCGAGGCGCAGGCCGCGGGCTGTCCGGTGGTGGCGAGCGACACCGGCGGCGTGCGCGAACTGCTCGGCGAAGGCGCGAGCGGCGTGCTGGTGCCGCCGGGCGACGTCACCGCCCTGCAGGCGGGACTGATGCGCGTGCTGACCGACCCGGACGAGAAGGATCGGCTGGTGGCGGCAGCTCGCCGCCGCGCGCAGGAGCACTACCGGCTGGAGCAGTTCGCCAGGCGGTGCGAACGGGTGTTCGAGCAGGCGATCGCGACTACTGCGCGATCGCGTTCTTGAGCACGCTCTTGGCGACCGGCTTGTTGCGCGGCTTGCGCTGCCCGAGCAGCTCGCGCATCAGGGTCTCTTCGAGCTCCTTGTCGCGGTCGCTGCGGGCGGTCGCGAGCTGACCTTCGAGTTCCTTCGCGGCTGCCGCGTTCGGGCAGGTCATGCGCTGCGCCTGGGCGTTCGCGTCGAAGTAGCGGGCGCCGGGCTGCACGGCCACGAGACGCACGCCGTCGTGCGTCGTCACCATCGCCCCCTCGGCGACTTCCATCCACTCGCCGCGGGCCACGACGTTGTCGCGCTCGCTCCAGCGGTCGCGGCTGGTCGGATCGATCGGGCGGGTGTCGTCCAAGAGGTAGGTAGGGGTGACGTCGTAGTGCTTGCAGAGGGCAAGCAGCATCGGCAGCGTCGGCTGCGAGCGTCCCTGCTCGAGATGGGACATCGTCGCCGGACGCACGCCCAGGGTCTTGGCGGTCACGCCCTGGGCTTCGCGCTTGATGCGGGTACGGAGATAGAACAGCTTGAGATGCAGGCGCCGCATGGAGGAGGAGAGGTTCGGAAAGCTGAGTTGGGCGACCGCCGGCAATACCTCGGAGAGGCACCGCGATGGCGATCTGCGAAAGTGTAGCACCTCGGCGAGTGAGGCGGCTTTCGGTAGAAGTCTGTATAGTCTCGGGGAGATACGGCCAGGGGGCGGAGCGGCCATCCGGTTGGACGTTCGCCGCCGCGATTCTGTTCGGTGAGCAGACAAACTCGCCGGACCGAACCGACCCCGGCTCGTGCAACCTATGCGTTTGAGACCAGAAGTAACCCTGGCCCCGGGGGGATGTGGCGAGGATCTCGAGATCGCAACCAGATTCGGGGTGCGGCTCGCGGCCGCGCGGGATCCCGATCAGTGGCAGTTGGTTCGCTCAACCGAAACAGTGGCCCTGCACGCACCGCAGGGGCTCGGGGGCTACCAGGTCGCGGCCGACGTCGCCAACGGCCCCATGGCAAGGAGGATTCGCACCACTCGGCGCACGGATCCACTGCCGCGCGCGTTCGGCTTGCACCGACGCCCCGGCGGCCGAATCGTCGACGCCACCGCCGGGCTCGGCCGCGATGCCCTGGTGCTCGCGTCCCTCGGCTGCGACGTCATTGCGGTCGAACGCATCCCTGCGCTGTGCGTGCTGCTGGAGTCCGCGACGCGGGCGCTCGGGATCGCCATCGAGGTCGTCTGCGCCGACGCCGAGGTCTGGCTCGCCGCACTGCCCCGCAAGCACCGCCCGCGGGCGGTCTACCTCGACCCCATGTTCGCCGAGCAGGGCAAGGCCCAGGTGAAGAAGGACATGCAGGCGTGCCGCGAACTCGCCGGCCCGCCGGCCGACACCGCCCCGCTGCTGGCCGCGGCTCGCGCCGTCGCCACCGAACGGGTCGTGGTCAAACGGCACCCCAGCCACCCACCGCTGGCGGCCGGGGTCGCGCACGCAGTCGAAGCTGCGCGGGTGCGCTTCGATGTCTACCTGACGTGACGAGGTTGCGTACCGAACCCGGTACAAACAACAACCTTGTCAGGCGCCTCGCCCGGGCGTTACTCCCCGCCAGGTTGTTGTTTGAACCGGGTTCCGTACTACCAGGGAATCGGGATCCACAGCAGGTGCAGATGCCCCTGCTCGTCGTTGCCGGTGTAACCGAGCAAGCCACCGAGGATCTTGGCGCTGTAGGTCTCGGAGCCGGCCGCGTAGCGGTGCCGACTGTGGTAGAGCAGGCCAAAGCCGAGCCCCCAGCCGTCTTCCCATTCCTCGAGGTTGCCGTCCTGGTCCCAGCGCGCACTCCGGTTGGTGAAATGCACCGCGCCGAGGCCGATCGCGCTGCCGGTGGTGTGCTCGTAGCCGGTGAGTTCCCCCATCGGCGTCGCCCCATCCCCCTCGCCCTCACCCTCCGGTTCGGCGAGGTCACCTTGGTGCAGCGCATTCGTGCCGCGGTAGCGCAGCGTGGCCGGCAAGAACCAGAACGGCCAACCCGACAGCCGCCCCTGCAGGTGCTGCTCGTTTTCGTCGTGCGTCGGCGAGCCGAGGCTTTCGAGGTAGGCCAGGTCGATCCCGCTCAGGTCGCGGCGCACGTCGATCTTGCGCGCGGAGCCGATCGAACAGGAGGCGAGAGCCGCGCAGAACGCGACGATGAAACACAAAGACGAAGACCGCTTCCTCATGGCCGCTGTTGTAGACCCGAGGATGCGCCGCCGGGAGCGGTAATACCCCCGTTTCTGCACCGACCGCCGCCGCACCGTCAGAAACGGTGCCGGATCCGCCTGCTGACGATGTAGTTGCGCGCCTCGGCGACGAGAAGCATGCCCCGGAGGGGAGCACCTCCGCGAACCGCCCAACGGTCGCCGATCGAAGCCTCCCACCCATCACCGCAACAACAACTCCAGATCCTCGCGCGTCAGGTCCTGTAGCAGCGAACGCTCGCTGCCCAGCACGGCCTCGACCAGGGCGCGCTTTCTGTCCTGCAGTTCGAGCACGCGCTCCTCGACGGTGCCGCGGCACGCCAGGCGGTAGGCGTGCACGGTGCGCTGCTGGCCGATGCGGTGGCTGCGGTCGATGGCCTGCTGTTCGACGGCGGGGTTCCACCACGGGTCGAGCAGGAACACGTAGTCGGCGGCTGTCAGATTGAGGCCGGTGCCGCCGGCCTTGAGGCTGATCAAGAACACCGCGCAGTCGGGGTCGGTCTGGAAGCGGTCGACCTTCTCCTGCCGACGGCGGGTGCGGCCGTCGAGCCGGTCGAACGTGATGTCCGCCTTGCGCAGCTCGGCGGCGAGCAGATCGAGCAGTTGCACGAACTGCGAGAACACGAGCACCTTGTGGCCTTCGTCGGCCAGTTCGGTCAACCGCGGCAACAGCTCGGCGAACTTCGCACTGGCGGCGGCGCGGCGGCGCTTGTCGACCAACCCTTCGTGGCACGCCGCCTGGCGCAGCCGCAGCAGCGCCTCGAGCGCGACGAACCGCATCTCGTCATCCTGGACCTGGTCGGGGTCGAGCAACTGCGCCCGGTAGTGGTCGCGCAACTCGTCGTAGTGCCGGCGCTGCGGCCCCTCGAGATCGCACCACAGCACCTGTTCGACCTTCTCGGGCAGATCGGTCAGCACCTGCTGCTTCGTGCGCCGCAGCATGACCGGCCGGAGCGCGCGCTGGATCAGCTCGCGGTTCGCGTCGGCGATCTCGGGGGTGCGGTCGCCGGCGAACAGCTCGCGGAACGACCGCAGCCGACCGAGCATGCCTGGATTCAGGAACTCGAACAGCGACCACAGTTCGCCGAGGTGGTTCTCGACCGGCGTGCCGGTCAGTGCCAGCCGGTGCTCGGCGCGCAGCAGGCGCACCGCCTTGGCGGTCTGACTGGTCGCGTTCTTGATCGCCTGCGCCTCGTCGAGCACGACCGTGTCGAAGCGGCGCTGCTGCTCCTCGAACCGCGGCGCGTCGGTGCGCAGCAGGCCGTAGGTCGTCAACACCAGATCGAACGACGCCAGCTCCTCGCCGTCGTTCGCCCAGCGGTCGGTGTGATCGAACGCGAGCACCCGCAGATCCGGCGTGAAGCGCTCGGCCTCGAGGCGCCAGTTGGCCAACACCGAACGCGGCGCGACCAGCAGACACGGCAGACGGTCGGCGCGCTTGATCCGCCGCCGATACCGCTGCAGATGGGCGAGCACCTGCACGGTCTTGCCGAGCCCCA
>DRKG01000469.1 GCA_011051855.1 bacterium
ACGCAACACGCTCTCCTCGGCGGTGAACTCCCGCAGGCGGCCGACCGGAACCCACGCCAACCGGTTCGATTCGGACGACACTTGCAGAGCCTGCCCCGGACCGGCGCGCAGCAGGAAACGCACGTCCCAATGCAGGTGCTGCGGTTCCCGACCGTGGGCCGGGATCGTGTGCACGTCGAGGTCGAGCGGCACCAGCTCGCCCTCGGCCCACGGCACGAACGTGAACTCCACCATGCCGGATTCCTCCCGCGCCTCGCGCAAGCACGCCCGCTCGATCGCCGCTTCGCCGTCGACGTGGCCGCCGAGCTGCAGCCAGCGGGCGAGCTTCTTGTGGTGGGTCAGCAGCACCGCCTCGCCGGTCGGCGACAGGATCCAGGCCGATGCCGTGACGTGCCCCGGCTCGCAGGAGCGCTGCAGGCAGTCGTCGTGCGCGGCGACGAACGCCTCGAAACGCGCCACCAGCGGCCGTTCGTGCGGAAAGCGCTGCGCGTAGCGGCGCAGCAGTTCGTTCAGGTGGCGTCGGTGCATGCTTCGATCCGCTGGCGCAGCACGGCCTCGTCGACCTTGCCGTTGGCGTTGAGGGGCAGGGAGCTGAGCACGCGCACGACCTGGGGCGACATGTAGGACGGCAGGCGCGACCGGCACCGCCGGCGCACCGCCGCCAACAGCTCCGCGTCGTCCGGGTCGCCGACGAGACACAGCACGATGCGGTCGCCGTCGGCGCCGCCGGCGACGCCGAACACGAACACTTCGCCGACGCCGTCCATGCCGCGCACGGCATCGGCGACTTCGTCCGGCGACACCCGGTGGCCGGCGACCTTCAACATGCGATCCATGCGCGCGACGAAGTAGTGCCGGCCGGCCCGATCGCGACGCACCAGGTCGCCCGAATACACCGCGCGGCCGTCGCCTCCGCGTGGATCCGGCCGAAACCGCACGGCCTCGTCCCGCGGCCTCCGCCAGTAACCCTGCGCGACCAGCGCGCCGCAGTGCACCAGTTCGCCCTGCCCGGGGCCTTCGAGCACCGCGCCGGTGCGGGGGTCGACCAGCAGCAGTTCGACGCCGGCGATCGGGTAGCCGAACGAGTCGGGATGCTCGTCGAACTCCGCCGGCGGCAGGAACGCGCTGCGGAACGCCTCGGTCAGTCCGTACATCGCGAACACGTCGACGTGCGGCCAATGCCCGCGGATCACCTGCGCGTCGCCCGGCCGCAGCGCACCGCCGCTGTTGGTCAGGTAACGCAACGAACGGCCGTGCTCGCGCCCGAGCACTCCGTTCCCCAGGCCGGTGGCGACGTCGTGCCACAGGGACGGCACGCCGGCGAGGCCCGTCGGCTGCACCGCGCGCAGCAGCGTGCCGAGTTCGCCGACACCGATGTGGTCGCGGACGGTCAGACGCGCGCCGACCCACAGGGCCGACAGCAGTTGGTTGAGGCCGTAGTCGAAGCTGAACGACAGCAACACCAGCAGGTGGTCCTGTGACGACAGCACCAAGTAGTCGGCGACCGTCTGCGCGCCGAGCACGAGGTTGCCGTGGGTCTGCGCAATGCCCTTCGCCGGGCCGGTGCTGCCGCTGGTGTAGAGCAGCACGGCGACGTCGTCGGGGCCGATGGCCCAGCTCGCTACCGGCGCCGGGTCGGAACCGCCAAGCTGCGCGGGCCCGAGCAACTCGAAGCCGCGCAGGACATCGGCGGGAGCTCGCAGGCCGACCGTGCGCCGGTCGTCGGCAACCACGAACCGGGGCGCGCAATCGCGCAACACGTGCCGCACTTGATCGTCCTTGAGCTTGCCGTGCACCGGCACCGCGATGCCGCCCGCGAGCATCACCGCCAGCAGCAGCACCGCCTCGTCGTCGCCGCGCGGCAGCAAGAGCGCGACCCGCTCTCCGGCCAAGAGCCCGCGTTCCCGCAGCGCTCCCGCCGCCCGCCGCACCCGGTCCACGTAGCCGGCGAACGTGCAGCGCCCGCCCCCGGCACACAGGAACGGTGCGTCCCCGTGGCGTTCCGCCTGCTGCAGCAGTTCGGCGATCGTCCGCGCCATCGCCCTGAGCATCGCCTGCCGGCGGTGAGAAGAAAGCCCCCGCACGCCACCGCTGCCACGATTGCGCCGATCCGGCAAACTGCGATACTCCCGTGCCCCAAACCCGGCCTTCCCAGCCCGACCTTCCCAGCCCGACCTTCCCGGCGCGCACGGCCGCATTCCCCAGCCTTACGATGAAGAAGCTTCCGTTCCCCTCCCTGGTCGCCGCGGCCCTGTTCGCCTTCGCCGCGTGCTCGTCCGAGACCCCGACGCAGGGCGACAGCCCCGGCGAACCCCAGACCAGCCAGCCGGCCTCAACCAGCCAGCCCACCCTGCAGCCCAAGGTCATGGGCACTCCGGCCGTGCACGACGCCAAGTGCGGCTGCTCGATCGACGGCATCGGCCACTGCGGCAACTACATCCGCATCGACGGCAAGTACGTGCCGCTGCTGCACCCGACCCTCGGCAAGATGCAGTTCTGCCAGTTCAAAGACAAAGGCGCCAAGATCGAGACCATCGGCGCCATCAAGGACGGCAAGTTCGTCGCCGAGAGCTGGAAGCTGGTCGAGTAGGCTGTTTCCGCCTCCCCCGATGCCGGCGCACACAGGGTAACCGGCTCGTTGCTTGTTCCGGCATTGCGGGGCCGTCGGCCCGTGTGCGTTTTCTTCTGCGCCCGCCTCGGCCACGGTCCTCACTCCTCAAGGAAGTAGTCACCGTCGACCCGCTTGACCTCGTAGATGCCGACGCGGGTCACGCCGACACCGCAATCGACCATCAACGTTGCCAGGTCGTCGCCGTCAATGAGCACGATCTTGCTGTCGATGCGATCGACATAGTCGCGTGCCTCCCTCGTGAACGTCGAGGTCGTGATAAACACGCCCTTCCGCGCTCGATGGCCCTGTAGCGCCCCTGCGAACTTCTGGATCTCGGGGCGGCCAACCGGGTTCGCCCAGC
>DRKG01000470.1 GCA_011051855.1 bacterium
GGCGCGCGCACGCTGGCGACCTGCAGCACCGCCGTGACGGCGCGGCACAGCAGCGCCGCGTCGAGGGCCACGCGGTCGGGCAGCAGGCTGCGGAACTCCCACCGCGTCTCGCCGCAGTCCTCACCGACCTGCGCGCGATGCGCGGCGATCACCTCGTCGAGCCATTCCAGCACGGCCGCGTCCGCGCGCGCTGCGTGCACCAGATCCTGCTCCAACCGCCCCAACTCGGCGAACTCCGCGCACAACTGTGACACGTAGGCACTGTGATTGTGCGCCGCCCGCAATGCCATGTGCGCCGCCTCCGGCAGCGTCTCCGTCAACACCAGTTCGATCATCGCCTGATTCGCCGTCAGCGGCAGGCGCAGATCGGAAAGAAACTGTTCGAGCTGCGCGCGATCCGGCGCCGCGCGCGGCGCGACACCCGTGAGCGGCTGCAGCCGGCCGACGCGGACCGGGGACAGGTCGCACCCCGCGACCCCCAATCGAACTCCTACCTTCATCGTGGACGAGCCGCCCCGTTGCCGGCGGCTGCACGAGCATCGGCGCACCGGCCGCCCATGCTGGAATCCCCCTACAGGTTTCCCCGCGGGCGACGCGAAGCCGCGTCGCCACCGCGCCTTCGACCTACGTCTCGCGACCGCGCCGCAGCGACCACGAGACCAGCAGCCGTTCCCCGACGGCCAACGCCAGCAGCACCAACAGCAAGCACGGTGCGACAGTAGAGACCGTCGCGACGACGCGTCGGCCGACCAGCGGAACCTCGCGCGGATCGGCCCCGGGCGCATCCGGCGGCGCACCGGCCAAGGCGGTCAACCAGGCAGCCTCGGCGGGCGTCGGCGCCGCCGGCGCGACCTCCGCATCCTGCAGCAGCGACGCCGGCTCGCCGTCGGCCTGCGGCACGCGCACAGCGGCGATCCACTGCGCGATCCAGGCCGGGAACGCCGACGCCGACCGGAACTCGCGCCCGGCTTCGCTGCCGAGGTCGGCGGCGAACGCGCCGACCCTGCCGAGACCGCGATTGGCGTAGGCGAGCAACGGCCACCCCTCGTCGCCGGCAACCAACAGCACCTGTGCGGCCAACGGGGCTTCGGTGGCAACCGCGCGACCGAGCGACGGCCACGTGCCGGGGTCCGGCACCAACAACGGCGAATCGGTGACAGCGTAGACCGGCAACCGCCGCGGCGGGGACGGTTCGGGCGCGGCTTCCGGTTCGACTTCCGGCTCAGGCTCGGGATCCGGGGCGGGCGGCGACTCGACCGGCACCTCACCATCGCCGACGGAGCGCGGTTTGCGCCCGACGCGCGACAGCGCGCGATGGACCTCGCTGCTGACGATGACCGGCACGGTGTCCGGCCGATCGGCGGCGAGGAACGCACCACCGCCGTCGCGCGCGATCTCGTTGGCCTTCTGCTTGAAGCCGGGATCCGTGCCGGCGTCGACGATCGAGACGATCGACACCGTGATGTGCTCGTCACGGCGCATCCGACTCGCCTCGCGCCGCAGCGCCACGTCCTGCGACAGGAAGAACTCGCCGTCGGAGATCACCACCACGTGCTTGACGGCCGCATCGACGGCCGCGAGCAGCGCGCGCGCACGCCGCAGTCCGGCGAGCAGGAACGTATCCTCGTTGCCGTAGGCGAGCCGCTCGATACCCCTGCGCACCGCCGCGCCGTCGCTGGCGTCCGTCATCGGCAGCGCCACGCGCGCGTCGCGCCGGTTGCCGAACGTGACCACGGCGACCCAATCGCCTTCGCCCAGCGCCTGCGCGGTGCGCAGCGCGCTGGTCTTGGCGTAGCTCATCTTGGTCAGGCCGTTCGGCAGGCGTGTGCCCATGCTGCCGGAGCGGTCGACGACCAGCACCATCGCGATGCTGTGCTTGTCGACCTCGATCGGCTCGGGCGAGATCGGTCCAGCCCCCTCGGTCGAGCCGCCGGCGGGCGGTGGCGGTGGCGACGCGTCGGATGCCGGCGGCCGCTCGCCTCCGGGGTCGCGCCCGCCGGCGCTCGCCTCCGCGCTCGGATCGGCCTCCACCGGCAGTGGGCGCACCGGCAACAGATCGCGCAGCGGCGACGCCTCATCGCCGAACGCCGCCGGCAGCACGAACAGTCCGACACCGTCGTGCACGGCTTCCGCGAGCGCGCGTTGCTCGTCGCGTGGCAGATCGACCCCGAGCACGATCCGCGCGTGCCGCCGCCAATCGGCAGGCCACGCCGCCAGTTCGCGCACGCGCTCGCCCTGGGTGCGCAGCGCCGCGGCGACGACGCCGGCGGGATCGACGACCAGCACTCCTTCGGGCGCCATCACCGTGAACCCGCCGCGCGCCACCAGCACGTGGCCGTCGATCGCCACCTCGAGCTGCAGCCGATGCGCACCGGCCTCGACCGGTGTGAACGCGACCCGCGTCGGCCGCGCCGTCAGCCGCAACGGCCGGCGCAACCGCTCGCCGGCACGGTCGCGCACCAGCAGTTCGCCAGCGAGCTCATGCGCAAGGTCGTCGATCCAGACCTCGAACGCCATCGGCCGGTCGCGTTCGGCGGCCGCAACCCCGCGCACGTGCAGCGCCGTGGGCGGGAACGGCAGCGCCGGGGGCAGGTGCGCGACGGCGCCGAACGCCCGCGCCGGTTCGGCCTGCGCAGTATGCCACGTAGGCTGCCAGTCGACTTCCACCTCATCGCAGCGCGGGCCGGCCGCGGCAGCCGCGACGGCAAACGCGGTGCCGGTGGCGACCGCGTCTGCGCGCAGCTCGACGGACTGCCGCCGACGGGCGACCGACACGGCGGTCGTGCCGTCGGCGAGTGCGGCCACCACCGCAAACGCCAACGCGGCGAACAACCCGAGCACGCGGCGCGGCGTCGCCCCCGTGCGCGCGCGCATCGCCGCGAACATCGCGAGCAAGAGCCCGCCCGCCACCAGCGCGAATGCCACGTCAGGACCGCTCGCGCAGCAGGAAGACCGGCAGCAACCAATCGACGCGGTCGCCGAGGTCGCGGCCACGTCCGAAGTCGACTTCGAGCGTGATCGTGTCACCGGGCTCGACCGGGTGCACGCCGACGTCGAGCGGCTCCCGGCCGGGCGTCAGGTCGTCGACCTCGAACAGCACCGCATTGCCGCGCAACACGCGCGCGACCGCGTGCGGCTGCAGCGGCAGCGCCAGCGTCGAATCGTCGATCGCGACCCGCGCGTGGAACCGCTCTGCACCCGCCGGCACTCGGAAGGTCAACCGGCTGCGGCTGTGCACGCCGAGCCCGCGTCCGTAGGCACGCCTCTTGGCGAGCAGTTCGCCGCCGGTGACGGCAGCGTCGCGACGCCACGACCACGACACTTCGCTGTCGTAGCCGCTCTCGACGACCTCGACCGGCGTGAGGTCCGCGAGGTGCACGACGCCGGCGTCGAACAGCAGGCAGGCGACATCGCGCCAGGCCACCTTCACCCTGGCTCCCGTCTCGAGCCGCAGCTCGACGCCTTCCGCCGTGCAGCGATCGAAGTCCACCGCCACCCGGTCGGCGACGCGGGTCACCAGCAGGCAGCCGGCGGCCTCCTCGCGCGGCAACGCCGATCGCAGTTGCAGCGACGAGATCTGCCGCGGCGCGTACCAGCGCGGTTCGTCCGCCCCGTCCGCCTGAAAGCGCACCCCCTGCGTCCCGAAACGGTGCAGCGTGCCCGCGACGAGGTCGAAGCCACGGCCAGTCGGCAGGAACACCGCTTCGTCGACGCCGTCGGGCATCCGCTGGTCGCCAAGGTGCACGCCGGGCTGCACGATCGCGGCGATGCGGTCGATCCACAGGTCGAGCCGTCCGAGCACCGGCGACAGCAGCGACAACGTGTCGCCCGCCTCGTCGCCGCCGACGATCGCCCCGTGCAAGCGATCGCCGCCCGCCAGCTCGACCCGCAGCAGTTCCGGTGCGGCCGCCTCGCCGTGCAACACCGCCAACACCTCTCCGACGGCAATGCTGCGCGACCCGGAGTCGGTGGCGACGACCAAGCCACCCTGCAGACTGCCGGTGATCGCATCGGCGGATACCCGTCGGCCGTCGCGCAGTTCGAGCACGAACGGCGGCGGTTCCTGCGCGACTGCGACGGCCGCAAGCCCGAGCGCTGCGAACAGGGCCCTGCCAGAATGGCGCAAGCAAGCCGGCGCGCACTCTGCCAGGCTGCCAGAATGGCGCCCACGACGCCTCGCCCGGCCCGGCCCCCTCCGGCCACAGCCACTCACAACATGTTCTGTTTCTTGCATTTGTGATCGCCAACCGAGGTCTCTGGGCAACCGGTCCACCGGCGGCACCACCTTTGCTTTCGCGCGCGCCAGTCCATTCAGGGCGCCGCGGCTCACGACGAGACGTGGGCGCCGCCACCCCCGAAGTATCCAGAATCCTCCCCGAGGTTGTGATGGTCAAACAACTCGTGTTCGAAAACGACGCCCGCGACGCAGTCCTGCGCGGCGTCAAGAAGCTGGCGCAAGCCGTCGTCTCCACCCTGGGCCCCCGCGGCCGCAACGCCGTGCTCGACAAGGGCTGGGGCGGTCCGCAGATCACCAAGGACGGCGTCACCGTCGCGGAGGAGATCGAACTCGAGGATCGCTACGAGAACATGGGCGCCAAGCTGGTCAAAGAAGCGGCCAGCAAGACCGCGGACGCCGCCGGTGACGGCACCACCACCGCGACCCTGCTCGCCCACGCGATCTGCGAGGAAGGCATGCGCTACCTGACCGCCGGCGCCAACCACGCCGAGCTGATCAAGGGCATCCGCGCGGCGTCCGACAAGCTCGTCGAGTCGCTGAAGAAGATGGCCGTGCCGGTGCCGGCCACCGACTACAAGGCAATCACGCAGGTGGCGACCATCTCGGCCAACAACGACGCCGAGATCGGCAAGATCCTCGCCGATGCGATGAAGAAGGTCGGCGAGAACGGCGTGATCACGGTCGAGGAGGGCAAGGGCCTCGAGACCGAAGTCAAGGTCGTCGAGGGCATGCAATTCGATCGCGGCTACCTGTCGCCGCACTTCGTCACCGACAACGAAGACATGACGGTCGAGTTCGAGAACTGCCTGGTGCTGGTGCACGAGGACAAGCTGTCGAACATCCGCCCGCTGCTGCCTCTGCTCGAGAAGCTCAAGGAGAGCAACAAGCCGCTCCTGATCATCGCCGAGGACGTCGAAGGCGAAGCGCTGGCGACGCTGGTCGTCAACAAGCTGCGCGGCGTGCTCAAGGTCTGCGCGGTCAAGGCACCCGGCTACGGCGACCGCCGCAAGGCGATGCTGCAGGACATCGCGATCCTGACCGGCGGCGAGGCGATCTTCAAGGACCTCGGCCTCGACCTGGAGAAGGTGCAACTGCGCCAGCTCGGCACGGCCAGCAAGGTGATCGTCGACAACGACAACACCACGATCGTGCAGAAGGGCAACAAGAACAGTGCCGCGATCCACGCACGCGCCGAACAGATCCGCCGCGAAATCGAGGCGACCACGTCGGACTACGACCGCGAGAAGCTCGAGGAGCGCCTCGCCAAGCTGACCGGCGGCATCGCCGAAGTCCGCGTCGGTGCCCACACCGAGACCGAGATGAAGGAGCGCAAGGATCTGGTCGAGGACGCGCTGCACTCGACGCGCGCCGCGATCGCCGAGGGCATCCTGCCCGGCGGCGGCACCGCGCTGCTGAAGGCCAAGAAGGCGCTCGATCGCCTGACGCTCGACGGTGACGCGCAGTTCGGCGTCGAGCTGATGCGCAAGGTCGTGCAGCGGCCGCTGCGCACCATCGCCGACAACGCCGGCGTCGACGGCGGCGTGGTCACGCGTCGCGTGCTCGCCGAAAAGGACTCCAACTACGGCTTCAACGCGCTCACCGGCGACTACGGCGACATGCTCAAGGCGGGCATCGTCGACCCGACCAAGGTCACCCGCTCGGCACTGCAGAACGGGGTCTCGGTCGCGAGCCTTCTGCTGACCACCGACTGCGTCATCACCGACGCCAAGGAAGAGGACGACGACGCCGGCATGGCCGGCGAGATGTAGTCCCGCCCGTTCCCCGATACACAACCCAAGCAACACATACCCACGGAGTTTCCCATCATGGCATCCCTGCGACCCCTGGATGACCGCGTCGTGCTGAAGGTGCTCGACGCCGAAGAGAAGACCGCTGGCGGCATCCTCTTGCCGGACAGCGCGCAAGAGAAGCCGCAGCGCGGCAAGATCACCGCCGTCGGCAACGGCAAGCTCAACAAGGACGGCAAGCGCATGGCGCTCGACGTCAAGAAGGGCGACGTCGTGCTGTTCGGCAAGTACGCCGGCAGCGACGTCAAGGTCGACGGCACGGACTACAAGATCCTGCGCGAGAGCGAGATCCTGGCAAAGGTGGAGGGCTGATCGAGATGGCCAAGCAGATCATGTACGACGACGTCGCGCGCCGTAAGGCAGTCGCCGGCGTCGAGAAGCTCGCCAAGGCGGTCAAGGTCACCCTCGGCCCGGCCGGCAAGAACGTCATCATCGAGAAGTCGTTCGGCGGCCCGCAGGTGACCAAGGACGGCGTCACCGTCGCCAAGGAGGTCGAGCTCGACGACCCGTTCGAGAACATGGGCGCCAAGCTCGTGCGCGAGGTCGCCAGCAAGACCAACGACGTCGCCGGTGACGGCACGACCACCGCGACCGTGCTGGCGGAGGCGATCCTGACCATCGGCCAGCGCTTCCTGACCTCCGGCGTCGACCCGAACGCCCTGCGCAGCGGCATCGACACCGCCGTCACCAAGGTGACCGAGCAGCTCGCCGCGATGGCCAAGAAGGTCGACAAGAAGAAGAAGGAGCAGATCGCCCAGGTCGGCGCGATCTCGGCCAACAACGACACCGAAATCGGTGAGATGCTGGCCGAGGCGATGACGCTGGTCGGCGCCGAAGGCGTGGTCACGGTCGAGGAAGGCAAGACCTCGATCACCGAGCTCGAACACGTCGACGGCATGCAGTTCGACAAGGGCTACGTCTCGCCCTACTTCATCACCGACCCGAAGACGATGGAGGCGTCGTTCGAGGACGCGCTGGTGCTGGTGCACGAGAAGAAGATCTCGAACGTGCGCGAGATGATCCCGCTGCTCGAAGCGGTATCCAAGACCGGCAAGCCGCTGGTGATCATCGCCGAGGACGTCGAGTCGGAGGCGCTCGCCGCGCTGGTCGTCAACCGCCTGAAGGGTGTGCTCAACGTCTGCGCGGTCAAGGCACCGGGCTTCGGTGACCGCCGCAAGGCGATGCTGCAGGACATCGCGACGCTGACCGGCGGTCAGTGCATCAGCGAAGACCTCGGCATCCAGCTCGAGAAGGTCACGACCGACCACCTCGGCACCGCCAGCAAGGTGCGCATCAGCAAGGACGCCACCACCATCATCGGCGGCGGCGGCAAGAAGAAGGACATCGAGGCGCGCGCCGACAGCATCCGTAACCAGATCGAGAAGACCACGTCGGACTACGACCGCGAAAAGCTGCAGGAGCGGCTCGCCAAGCTGACCGGCGGCGTCGCGATCATCCGCGCGGGCGCGATGACCGAAGCCGACATGAAGCAGAAGAAGCAGCGCATCGAGGACGCGTTGAACGCGACCCGGGCAGCCGTCGAGGAGGGCATCGTGCCCGGCGGTGGCACCGCGTTGCTGCGCGCCAGCGAGGTGTTGGAGTCGCTGAAGCTCAAGGGCGACCGCCAGTTCGGCGTCGAGATCGTGCGCCGCGCCTGCGAGGTGCCGATGCGCCAGATCGCAGAGAACGCCGGCGAAGACGGCTCGGTGATCGTCGACGAGGCGCGCGACAAGAAGTCCAACGAGGGCTACAACGCGCTGACCGGCACCTGGTCGGACATGTTCAAGGCCGGCGTCGTCGACCCGACCAAGGTGGTGCGCACGGCACTGCAGAACGCCGCCAGCATCGCCGGCCTGATGTTGACGACCAACACCATGGTGACCAGCATCGCCGACGACAAGTCGGCGGTCGACGGCAGCACCAGCTAGCGCCGCCCGGGGAGCTCGGCTCCCCGCGGCACGCGACACGACACCGGGATGAAGCGCGACTACTACGAGGTGCTGGGCGTCGACCGCTCGGCGGACGACGACAGCATCAAGCGGGCCTACCGCAAGATGGCGGTCGCGAACCACCCGGACAAGAACCCCGGCGACGCCGACGCCGAACAGCGCTTCAAGGAGGCTGCCGAAGCCTACGCCGTGCTCAGCGACCCGCAGAAGCGGCAGCGCTACGACCAGTTCGGCCACGCCGGCGTCGACGGCGCCGGCGGCGGCCCCGGCTTTGCATCCGCCGAGGACATCTTCGCCGCATTCGGCGACATGTTCGGCGGCGGCGGCGGCGGCTTCTTCGACCAGATCTTCGGCGGCGCCCGACGTGAGCGCGGCCGCCGCGGCCAGAGCCTCAAGGTCGACCTCGAGCTGACCCTCGAGGAAGTCGCCACAGGCGTCAAGAAGACCATCGAGCTGAAGAAGGCCGAGGTCTGCACGACCTGCAGGGGCAGCGGGGCCAAGCCCGGCACCCGGAAGAAGACCTGCCAGACCTGTGACGGCCACGGCCAGGTCGTGCGTTCGCAGGGGTTCTTCCAGCTGCGCCAGACCTGCCCCACCTGCCACGGACAAGGCGAGTCGATCGAGACTCCGTGCAGCAAGTGCCGCGGCAAGGGTGCGGTGCCGAAGGCCTCGCCGATCAACATCACGATCCCAGCCGGCATCGAGCACGGCCACGCGGAGCGCATCGCCGGCCAGGGTGAGCCTGGCGATGGCGGCGGCCCGCCCGGCGACCTGATCGTGGTGCTGCACGTCAAAGACCATCCGGTGTTCACGCGCTACGGCGACGACCTCCTGATGCAGACGCGGATCTCCTATCGCCAGGCGGTGATCGGCGACGAAGTCGAAATCCCGACGATCACCGGCGACACGGTGACGATGAAGATCCCGGCCGGCACCCAGCCCGGCGAACGCCTGCGGGTGCGCAACCACGGCCTGCCGCGCGCGGACGGCTACGGGCGCGGCAACTTGGTGGTGCAGATCCAGGTCGACGTGCCGGCCAAGATCACCGCCGAACAACGCGAACTGCTCGACAAGTTCGACGAGCTCGAGACTGGTAAGAAGCCGAAGAAGGACCAGAAGAAGACCATCTTCGAGAAGGTGAAGGACATCTTCTCGTGAGCGACATGGAGCTGCCGTGACCGAACCAACCGACAAGCAGAACGACCGCGACGACGAGCCCCAGGGCGAGCCCCAGGCCGGGCCCAAGACTGGCGCGATCGGCGAGCCGCCCACCGAGATCCCGCCGTGCGATGCCGAGATCACCCGGCTGCGCGAGGAGTGTGCCCAGCTCGAACTGAAGCTGCAGCGCGCTCTGGCGGACACCCAGAACATCCGCCGACGCCAGCAGAAGGAACTCGAAGAGGGCCGCCGCCGCACGCTCGAAGGCCTGACGCAAGAGCTGCTGCCGGTACTCGACACGTTCGCGCTGGCCCTGCAGGCCTACGACGGCGGCGGTGACGACGGCCAGCAGAAGGCCGGCGATACCGACGCTTTGGTCGAAGGCGTGCGCATGGTGCGCACGTTGTTGACCGGAGCGCTCGAGCGCCACGGCCTGTCGGAGATTCCGGCGCTCGGACAACCGTTCGACCCCGCCCGCCACGAGGCACTCGGCGTCGAGCCCAGCGACGCCGTCGAAGACAACCACGTGCTGCGGGTCGTGCAGACCGGCTACCAGCTCGGCGACCACGTCGTGCGCCACAGCAAGGTGATCGTCGCCGGCCCCAAGCAGAGCGAAGGAGACGACTGACATGCCGACCTACGACTACGCCTGCAAAGCCTGCGGCCATCGCTTCGAGGAGTTCCAGAGCATCAGCGCAGACCCGCTGAAGACCTGCCCCGCCTGCAAGAAGCGCAGGCTCGAACGCCTGATCGGCGCCGGCGCCGGCGTGATCTTCAAGGGCTCGGGCTTCTACGAGACCGACTACCGCGGCGCGAGCTACGCCAACGACGCCAAGAAGGACACGGACGCTCCCGCATCGGGCGGCTGCTCGAACAAGTGCGGCACCGACGACGCACCGGCCGGCTGCTCGATGCCGAAGAAGACCGACTCGCAGTAGCAGCCGCCACGGCGGGACCGTCAGGGCCCGACCGCGCGCAGCACCAGCGCCGTGCGCGCGGGCAGCGGCAGATAGAGGAAGTGGCGCTGGATGCGGTCGGCGAAGGTGGCGTGCAGCGCCGCCGGATCCTGGCGGCCATGCCCCCCGAACGGCACCTCGTCGCTGTCGAGCACGACCTCGTAACACCCGGGCGCGGCCGGGATCGGCAGCGCGTCGTACGATGCCGTCGGGTGCAGATTGACCGCGACCAACAGCTCCCCGCGCAGGAACGCCAGCACGTGCCGACGTTCGTCGCTGGTCAGCAGGAACTCGTCCCGGCCATCGGGCACGCCGTAGGCGCACGCCACCTCGAGCAGCGCGCGATCGAACGCCTGCAGGTGGCGATAGCGCAGCAGTTCGTCGTCGACGAGCGACCACTGCCGGCGCGCATGGGCATACGACCAGTCGTTGCCCTGGCGCGGGAAATCGATCCACTCGGGATGGCCGAACTCGTTGCCCATGAAGTTCAGGTAGCCGTCGCCGGCGGTCAACAGCGTCAGCAGCCGGATCAGCTTGTGCAGCGCAACGCCGCGGTCGACCCGCAGGTCCTGCCGCAGCACCGACATCTTGTCGTAGATGGCCTCGCCGATCAGACGGAAGATCAGCGCCTGGTCGCCGACCAACGCCTGGTCGTGCGACTCGGCGTAGCTGATCGTGCGTTCGTCGCGCCGGCGGTTGGTCAGTTCGTACCAGAGCTTCTGCATCGACCACTGCTCGTCGGGCACGTCCTTGACCAATCGGATCCACTCGTCGGCGACGCCCATGGCGAACCGGTAGTCGAAACCGGCTCCGCCGCACTCGCGCGGCAGCGCAAGCCCGGGCATGCCCGACACGTCCTCGGCGATCGTCGTCGCCTGCGGTGCCACCGAATGCACCAACTCGTTCGCAAGCGTCAGATAGACCAGAGCGTGCTCGTCGACGTTCTCGTCGAAGAACTCGGCATAGTCGCCAAACACGTGTTCCAGGCCGTGGTGCGTGTAGAGCATGCTGGTCACGCCATCGAAGCGGAACCCGTCGACGCGGAACTCCTCGAGCCAGAAGCGGCAGTTCGAAAGCAGGAAGCGCTGCACTTCGTGCTTCCGATAGTCGAAGCACCGCGACCCCCACGCCGGATGCTCGCCGCGCGGGCCATCGAACCCGTACTGATCCAGGCTGCCGTCGAGCCGAGCGATGCCCTCGACCTCGTTCTTGGCGAAGTGCGAGTGCACCAGGTCGACGAACACCCTGAGCCCCATGCCGTGCGCCTCGTCGACCAGCGCCTTCAGGTCGTCCGGGGTTCCGAACCGCGACGACACGGCGAAGAAGCTCGTCACCTGGTAGCCGAACGAAGCGTAGTAGGGATGCTCGGCCAGCCCCATCAACTGCACGGCGTCGTAGCCGGCCGCCCGCACACGCGGCAGCGTGTTGCGACGGAACTCGTCGAACGAGCCGACGCGCGCAGCTTCCTGCGCCATGCCGACGTGCGCCTCGTAGACCAACAGCGGCCGCCCGCGGGACTGCGGTGGCGGGTTCCGCCAGCGGTAGGCCTGCGCCGGAGCCCACACCTCGGCGTTCCAACTGCCCGCGCCTTCGTCGAGCACGACCCGTCGCGCACACGCCGGGATGCGTTCCCCACCGCCGCCGGGAAAGGTCACGTGCAGGCGGAACCGCGTGCCGTGTGCGAGCGCCACGGCCGGCAACTGCAACTCGAACACGCCTTCCGCGCCCCGCGCGAAGGCGAACTCCGGCCGCCTCTGCCAGCCGCTGAACGGGCCGATCAAATGCACCGATGTGGCGTTCGGAGCCCATTCGCGCAGCACCCAGCCATCGGCGGATCGATGCACCCCGAACCGTTCGTGGTCGTCCGCGAACGCGCGCAGCGAGCCGTGCTCGGCGACGATCCGGCGCCGCCGCAGGCGCGCCAGCAGCGCCCGCCGCCGCAACAGCCGTTCGAACGGCGCCAGCAACGAATCGCGCGCGACACGCTCGCCGATCCTCGCCCGCAGGGTGTACGCGTCAGGGCCGCCCATACCCCCGCAAGTGTGCAGTCTGGGCCGCACGCAAGCCAGCAGCCAACGCAGCGTGGTCAACGCAGCGCGTCGGGGTTCCAGCAGGCGACGCGCACGCCGTTCTGGAACACGTCCAGCACCCCCACGCCGCCGAACGGCAGGTTCAGCGACAGGCTGCGCGACAGCCGCATGCCGAGCATCGCCGCGACGAAACCCGTCAACAGCGTGCCGGGGCAAACCACGGCCAACGACTTGCCGGCCATCTGCGGCATCGTCTCGGTCCACCACTGCAGCATGCGTTCGACGGCATCGCCGAGCGTCTCGCCGCCGGGCGGTGCGACCTCGCCGAACTCGCTGAAGAACGAGCGCACGCTGGCCTCCTGGTCGCGGGTGATGTCGCGCCACGCGCGCCCCTGCCACTCGCCCATCTCCTGATCGCGCAGCCGCGCATCGACCGTGACCTCGAGACCCTTCTGCTCGGCCAGCCCGCGCGCCGGGTCGTGGCACTGCGGCTGCGGCCCGCACGCGACCTGCGTCAGCTCGACCTCCCGCAACGACTCCAGCCAACGCAGCAACTGGGCACGCCCCCGGCGGCTGAGGTCGGCCGGACCGGCTCCCACGGCAAGCTCGGCATGCCCGGCTTCGAGTTCGGGGTGGCGCAGCAGCCACAGGCGGCAGAAATCGGTCGGCGCGTCGAGCACCCGCGCATCTTGCCCCGAGCCGGAGCCGAGGTCCATCGTGGCCCGCGCCCCGCCGTCCCCCTACCTTGGTGGCGTGAGTTTCGCGACCCTGAAGACCGGTATCGACGGCCTCGACGGCATCCTCGGTGGCGGCATCCGCTACCCCGACGACGGCGCCGCCTTCGCCTGCCTCGCCGGCGGCCCCGGCACCGGCAAGACCCTGCTCGCACTCGAAATGGTCGTGCGCGCGTGGCTCGCCGCCGACGAGGGCATGTTCTTGTACTACTCGGTCGAGCACTCGCCCGACGCCATCGAGAAGAAGCTCCGCTTCGACTTCGACTGGTTTCGCTCCGGCCGCGACGTGAAAGCCGAACCGCGCGAAGTACCGAACAAACTGGTGCTGACCGCGCACGGCGGCGGGGCCGTCGGCGGCGACAGCAAGCTGGCCCTGACGCAAGCCAAGCCAGCGGCGCTGACGCAGAAGAACGCCCGCGGCACGACCATCGACATCGAATGGATCCTGGCCGAGATCGAGAACCACAAGAACGTGGCCCCGGTGCGCATGGTCGTCATCGACAACGTCGGACTCCTGCTGACCGACCTCGAGTACTTCGAGAAGCGCGCGACGTTGCTGGAGACCCGGCGCCGCCTGCTCGACGAACGCATCCACGGCATCTTCGTGATGGAAGAAGCCCACCCGCGCGACCTGCGGCTACCTTCGGCGGAAGAGTTCTCGACCGACCTGATGTTGCACCTGTCGTTCCGCGAAGAGGCGACCGACTTCAAGGTGCGCGCGATCGAGATCAGCAAGGCGCGCCACCAGTACTACTACCGCGGCGTGCACCACTTCTCGATCGCCGGCCGTGGCATCACCCGCGACGTCTACCTGGGCGCGCGCAACGAACGCGGTCCCGGCATCCACATCTACCCCTCGGTCGCGGCACAACTGTCGATGGCGCGCGACCAGGCGCGATTCGCGGTGCCGGCCCGCGGCGAAACCACCATCCCGCTGGGCCACCCCGACCTCGACCGCGCGTTCCTGGCCGGCAGCGGCCCGACGCGGCACTCGTCGACGGTGCTGTTGTGCGAGCCCGGCACGCGCGCGACCTACCTGGCGTTGCGCTTCCTGGCTGCCGCGCTCGAACGGGGCGAGCGCGCGCTGTTCGTCTCGACCCGCGAGGACCGCGACGCGATCCGCCGCATCTGCCAACGCGAACCGGAGCTGCGGGCCTGCCTGCGCGACGACGGCGGCTTCGCCCGCGACTTCCGCGTCGTCTACCTGCACCCCGAGTTCATCGCCCCGGGCAAGTTCACCTGGGATCTGGTGCGGCTGGTGCAGGGCGGCCACGACGACGGCACGCCGCGGCCGGTCGCGCGCATGGCATTCGACAACATCTACCGGCTGCACGACCGGTTCCCACTGATCAAGGACCAGCGGTTCCTGATCGCGGCCCTGCTCGACATGCTGCGCTACGAAGGCATCACGCCACTGTTCATCGACATGGTGCCGCCGTCGGGCGACAGCGCGGACACGCTCGACGCGTCGCCCTACCTGCTCGGTTTCGACAACGTGCTGCACGTCTACTTCGAACGCGCACAGCAGGCCACCCGCCCGTTCTTCCGGGTGCTCAAGTCGGTCGGCAACGACTACGTCGGCGAACCGATGTCGATCGAGTGGCGGCGCAGTTGAGCCGGCCCGGCGCTGCGCGCCGAGCCGGA
>DRKG01000471.1 GCA_011051855.1 bacterium
GCAGGTCTTCGACGTAGAGCACCCGGATGCGCTCGTCGTTGACGCGCAGGAACCGCAGGTCTTCGTTGTCGTCGAGCTGGCTCTCGGCGGGCAGTGGTGCGAGCGTGAACTTCAGCGTCCAGTCGCCTGCTTCGGAGAAGGCGTGGGTGAGCCGCACGGTGACGCGGTCGCCGTTGTCGGGCAGCACGTCGCTGGCGGTCGCCAGTGGCACGAACGGGCCGCCGTCGCGCGCGCCCAGCAGCTCGACGCGCGCATTCTCACCGGCGAGGCCTTCGGCGCGCAGGGTCACGTCGAACGACACCTGCTCTTCGCGCAGGGCCTCTTTGGGACCGGGCGGGCCGACCAGCCACGCGTTGCGCGGCGGCAGCGGATCGCCGACGCCGATGGTGTGGATCGCCACCCCGCGCAGGCCGTAGTTGCGCGCGACCTCGACCGGATCGAGGCCGGCGTTGTTGCGGCCGTCGCTGACCAGCAGGATCGCGTCGAGGTTGGCGCCGGTCGCTCCCTGCAGGTGCAGGTCGAGGGCGTCGCCGAGCGAGGTGCGATTGCCGCGCGCGGTCAGTTCGTCGAGCGTGCGGATCGGCGTCGGCTTGCGTTCGAAGCGGAACAGGCGCACGTCGTGGCTGTCGCGCAGTTGCGTCAGCAATCCCTGGTCGGAGGTGAGCACGCGCCGCACCAGCTCGCTGCGGGTGAGCGCCCCGAGGTCTTCGCCGACCAGCCAGCGAGCCAGCGACTGCTGCTGCTCGGGGTCGGGGTAGCGGTCCATGCGCGACATGCTGGCGCTGTCGTCGACCAGCACGTGGATCTGGTTGCGCGTCTTGCGGTAGGTGGTGGTCTCGAAGGCCGGCTGGAACAGCAGCAAGCAGCAGAGCACGATCGCAAGCCAACGCAGCGACGCGAGCAGCACGCGTGTCGGTCGTTCGAGGCGGGCGAGTCCGCTGTAGGCCCACCACGCGAACAAGGCGGTGCCGGGCACGAACACCAGCGCCAGCACCCACAAAGGTGGCGCATTCAGGAAGCGGAACGTCTCCTCGACGTAGGTCGAGGTGTCCGCGCCCGGATCCTGCGGCAGGTGGGTGAGCCACGACGAGGTCCGCATGTCAGCCTCGCCTCGCCGTTACGTAGCGCGCCAGCGCGGCCTCGCCGAGCACGAACAGCAGGGTCAGCAACAACAGCGATGGGCCGAGTTCGCTCTGGTCCGGGGTGTCGTCGGCCGACGCGATCGCCGGCAGGGAGGTCAAGATGCGTTCGACGCCCAGCGCCCGCTGCGCGTCGGCGTGGGCCGGGTAGCGCAGCTCCCCCTCGGCCGGATCGACGTTGACCGCAAACGGCAGCCGCAGCGGTTCCTTGCCGGACTCGCGGTCGAGCTGCATGTCGAAGGTGTAGAAGCCGGCGTAGATGGTGTTCGCGAACGGCGGTAGCAGGAAACGGCCCCCCGGCACCGGTTGGCTGGCTTCGGCGATCAGCGCGCGCGGGCGGCCATCGCGGACGGGCCGCTCCAGTTCGATGTTCTCCGGTCGCGCCGGCAACGTGCACGACAGTTCGCCGCCGACGTCGACCGCGAACGGGTCGTGGGCCGGCAGCGCCAGCCACTTGACCATGCCGTGCAGCAGTGCAAACGCGACCAACGGGTCGTCGAAGCGGTTCCAGCGCTCGGCGTCGTATTCGGACCCGATCGCCGACATCAGGAACGCCGCCTGGCCGCCGCCGTGCTGCGGGTCGAAGGCGCGGCTGACCAGGAGCGGCGTGCGTTCGGCATCGGTGACGCGCAGCGCGATGGCCGCCTGTTGGTGCAGCGACTCGGCGGCGACGCCGTACCAGCGCCACAGCGGGATCGCCTGCAGGATCTCGCGGTAGATGTCCTGGTCGAACTCGGCGAGCGCCGGGTGGTTCTCGTCGACGATGCTCGGCGCGCGCACGGTCGAACTGCCCGGGGCTCCGCCGAGAGCGGGCAGCAGTCGAAACGGCATCGGGCCCTCGCCGGCCGCGTAGAGGTGCAGGTTGTAGCTCTCGATGTCGCACTGCGGCCCGAACATGCACAGAACCCCGCGGCCGGCGCGCAGCGTGTCCGCGAGTGCCTTGGCGGCGCGATGGTTGAGCCGTTCTACGTCGGCCAGCACCACCACGTCGTAGTCCTTGGGCGTGCACTGCCCGCCGAGCAACGTCACCAGGTCGACGGCGTCGACTGCGAACGTCGGCAACGCGTTCTCGTCGGGGTCGAGCATCGCCCGCCACAGGTAGGCGTAACTCTTCAGCGGGTCGCCACCGTCCTTGCCGTCGATCAGCAGGACGCGGATGCGATCGCGCACCTCGACGGTCAGGAAGCGCTCGTCGTCGGCGGCCAGTGCGTCCTGCACCAGCGAGGCGCGTAGGCGGTGCCGCCCGGGGGTGCGGAAGGTCACGTGGAAGTCGGCCTCGCCTTCGGCCCCGGCCGGCAGTTCGATCACCTTGCGCACCGGTTCGCCCCCGTCGATCTCGAGCGTGACCTCGGCGGTGGCGGCCGCACTGCCGACGTTTCGCAGGGTAGCGGTGACCTCGGCCGGGGCCTTTTCGATCGCCGCCGGGTCGGCGAGGCGCAGGCCCTGGATCTGCACGTTGTCGAGTTCACCGCCGGCCGTCGGATCGAGCACCGAAGCGGCCATCGGGCCGGTGTCGATCCAGTGCAGTTGCAGGCCGTCGCGGTCGGCGATGCGCGCCACCACGTCGGCGAGCGTGTCGCTGAGTTCGGCGCCCGGCTCGCCGTCGGCAAGGGCCGCGTCCGCGCCGAGTGCGCGCTGCTGCAGGTCGGTGAACACGTAGACCTGCGCGTTGCCGTCGGACTCGGTTTCGAGCGCGTCGGCGACCTGGGAAAGCGCCGCCTTCAGGTCGCCGGCCGCGTCTTCGGGCTTGCTGGCGGCCAACCAGCCGGCGCGCGCCGCCGCGAGGTCGAGGTCGCCGCGCACGAGGAAGCGCGGGCGCACGCCGGCGGTGACCAGCGTGACCTTGTCGTTGCGGTTGGGGTTCTGCTCGAAGCGCTCCAGCAGCTTGCCGACCATCGTGCGGGCGCGCGCGAACGGCGTCGGTGCGCCGTCCTGCGACAGTCCCATGCTGTAGCTGCTGTCGAGCACGAACACGTGATGCACGACGCCGCCGCCGGTGAACAGCACCGCGGCCTCGCGCAGGATCGGGCGCGCGATCGCCAGCGCCAGCAGGATCGGGATCAGGCAGCGCAGCAGCAGCAGCAGCAGATTCTCGTTGCGCAGTCGGTTGCGCTGCTTCTGGTAGGCGCGCAGCAGGAACTCCATCGCCGCCCACGGCCGCCGCTTGTGGCGTTGCCGGTTGAGCAGGTGGATGACCAGCGGCACTGCGAACAGCAGCGCACCGGCAAGCAGAGCTGGATTGAGGAACTGCACGCCGGCCGGTTACTTCTTGCGCTTGGTGCGCGCCGCGCGCGCGCTCAGGTAAGACGTCAGCACCACGTCCAGGGGGTTCTTGGTGTCGATGCGAACGTAGTCGATGCGCTGGCCGAGGCAGCCCCTGCGGATCTCCTCGGCGAACGCGTTCACCTCGGCGAGGTAGGCGTCGCGCAGCGACTTCGGATCGCACAACAGCTCCGGCAGTTGCTCCATGCCCTGGAACAGCGTCATGCGTTCGAACGGGAACTCGAGCTCGTCGTGGTCCATCACGTGGAACACGATCACGTCGTGGCCTCGGCTTTTGATCTCGCGCAGGCCCTGCAGCACCTGCTGCGGCTCGTCGAACAGGTCGCTGAAGATCAGCACCATGCCGCGCTGCTTCAACTGGCCGGCGAGTTCGTGCAGCACCGCACCGATGCGCGTCTTCTGTTCGCGCGCGCCGGCCTGCTCGAGCAGCTGGAACAGGTTGCCGAGGCTCTGGCGGGTGTTCGACGGCGGCACCTGGCTCGCGACCTTCTCGTCGAACAGGGTCAGTCCGACCGCGTCGGCCTGCTGCTGGATCATGAACGCCAGCGACGCGCACGCGGTCGCGGCGTAGTCGAACTTCGACAGGGTGCCGTCGGCGCCGTAGTTCATCGACTCGGACTGGTCGAGGAACAGGTGCGCGCGCAGGTTGGTCTCCTCTTCGTACTGCTTGATGACGAAGCGGTCCGACTTGCCGAAGATCTTCCAGTCGAGGTGGCGCAGGTCGTCGCCGGGCACGTATTCGCGGTGCTGGGCGAACTCGACCGAGAAGCCGCGGTACGGCGACTTGTGCATGCCGGTCACGAAGCCTTCGACGACCAGGCGCGCGCGCAGTTCGAGCCGCGCGACCTTGTCGAGCACGCGCGGGTCGAGGTAGTTGGTGGGGATGCCGGTCATGCCGGGCCTATTGGCTCACGACCTTGGGCAGCTTGCCGTCGTTGAGCACGGCGCTGTCGTTCGGCTGGGTCTCGTCGAGCAGTCGTTCGATGACCTTGTCGGTGGTGACGCCGTCGGCCTCGGCCGCGAAGCTGGTGATCAGGCGGTGGCGCAGCACCGGCTTGGCGACCGCGCGGATGTCGTCGGCGGCGACGTAGAACCGGCCCTGCAGCAGCGCGTGGGCCTTGGCGCCGAGCACCAGGTTCTGGCTGGCGCGCGGCCCGGCACCCCACTGCAGCCATTCCTTGATCCAGTCGGGCGCGTCACCGGTGGTCAGCCGCGTCTGCCGGGTCAAGCGCAGCGCGTATTCGAGCACGGCATCGGCGATCGGCACCCGCCGCACGATGGCCTGCAGGTCGAAGATCTCTTCGGCGCTGAGCACCGGCTTGATGTCGACTTCGCGATCTTCGGTGGTGCGGCGCAGGATTTCGCGCTCCTCCTCGGCGGTCGGGTAGTCGACCTTGACCATGAACATGAAGCGGTCGAGCTGCGCCTCGGGCAGCGGGTAGGTGCCTTCCTGCTCGATCGGGTTCTGCGTCGCGAGCACGAAGAACGGCTTCTGCAGTTCGTGGCGCTGCCCGGCCACGGTGACCTGGTACTCCTGCATCGCTTCGAGCAGGGCGGCCTGCGTCTTCGGCGGTGTGCGGTTGATCTCGTCGGCCAGGATCACGTTGGCGAACACCGGTCCCGGCAGGAACTTGAACTCGCGCGCTCCCGACGCCTTGTCCTCCTGGATGACCTCGGTGCCGGTGATGTCGGTCGGCATCAGGTCGGGTGTGAACTGGATGCGGTTGAAGCTCAGCGACAGCACCCGCGACAGGGTCGAGATCAACAGCGTCTTGGCCAGCCCCGGCACGCCGATCAACAGGCAGTGGCCGCGGCAGAACAGCGCCATGAACAGCTCGTCTACGACGTGCTCCTGGCCGACGATGACCTTCTTGATCTCCTCCTTCATGGAGGCGTAGGCGGTGCGGAGCTTCTCGACCTGCTCCAGGTCCTTCTGGCTGGCTTCTTGGCTCATGGTGTTTGGGGGTGGTTCCGGGCTGGTGCGTCAGAGGGGTGGGTTTGCTTGACGAAGCTTCTGCCGACGGGGCTCCGCGGGCAGAACTTCGTGTGTTGTTCAGCGACTGTCGGTGTCGGCGACCGGATCCGGGTAGGCCGCGCACAGCTCGGTCGGCGTGAAACCGGCGTCGTCGATCGCCACCAGCAGCGCCTGCAGGTCGAAGTTGCCGCGCTCGCCGCCGAGGCGGACGCCGGCGGCGGTGGCGCGGATCGCCTCGCGGAACGAACGCAGCCGGTCGTCCAGTTCGCCGCGCACCTGCTGCAGCTTCTGCCGTTCGCGCACGGCCGGGACCGTGTTGGAGAGGAACAGCACCAGGGCGAAGCCGAGGCTGCCCAGTGCCACCCAGTACGGGAACGTGGAATCGTTCGTCAGGGGTTCGCGCATCGCGTCGCCGTCCGATGCTAACTCCGGTTGAGCGGAAGCGATAGCGGCGGGGGAGATTCCCCGGAGCGGCGGGCGTCAGGCGTTTGTCCCGGCACTGCGTCAGCGTCGGGCCAGGCGCAGTGTCGCATCGCCGAGCACGCTCCAGAAGTAGCTGCGCTTGCGGCCGATGTCGCCGCCGACGTCGCTCCACGTCGCGGCGCGGGCTTCGATCGCGAAGTAGCGCGCCCACGCGTCGCCGAACGTGCCGCCGCGTCGCAGCGTCTCGGCGAAGCCGCGCGGCTCGTCGTAGAACACCTTGGCGCGGCCGACCAGCGCCAGGCCGTTGGCGAACATCATCAACGCTTCCCCGCCCTGCATGCGGCCGTAGTCGGCGTGGTCGAACGGGCGCCGCAGGGCTCCCGGCGGCGTAATCGCGTGGCAGCCGGTGTGCACGTAGAAGCACGGCTCGGGGGCGATGCGGCGGTTGCGCCAAAGGGTGTGCAGCAGGTGCCAGTCGAGTTTGCCGCCGCGACACGCCGCGCCGAGCGACGGTTCGAGGCGGTCGCCGCGCGGTGTCCACGACCAGGCCGGGCCGCCGAGGTGCGCGGCGAGTCGGTCCAGGTCGGGCTTCGCGAACACGCTGCCCCACGGGTCGCTGTGGGCGCGCAGGGTGCGCAGCACGGCCGGCAACGCGAACCAGTCGGCGGCGTCGGTGAGGGTCGGCCGTCCGCTCACGTCCGAACGGCCGGGCACGGCCGGGAGCCAGGCGTCGGCTGCGCGCGCCATCGCCGCGAACCCCGAGGGGAGATCACACGCGAGCGACGCGGGACGAAAGGCGATCGGCGCCGAGCCGGTGCGAAAGGCGTGGTTGCGGTCGAGGTAGTCGGCGAGCAGCCGGCGTTCGAACCCCTCGTCGCGCTGCCACAGTCGGCGCCAGTCGGGCGGCGGGCGATCGCGCCCGAACGTGACGGTGCGCGGCTGGCCGTCTGCATCGAGCAGGCCGGAGCCGTCCTCGCCGTGGATCGCGGGGCGCGGCAGCAACGCCGTGCCGTGGGCATCGATGCGCGACACCAGGATCTCCGGATGCGCGATCGGGTTCGGGAGTCGGCGGTCGCTCGGGGCGCACTCCGCGCCGCCGGCGCGGTCATCGAGGGCGACGAAGAACGGCGCGGTCCCCGCCGCTCCCACGCAGTCGAACAGTTCGCAGCGGCCGTCGTCGATGTGGAAGAAGTCCTCGAAGGTCACCGAGCCGCGCGCGGCGTCGACACAGTCGCCGCCGCGTTCGGGGATGGCGTCGGCGAACACCGCGTGCACCGTCGGCAGCGCCGTGCGCGGTTGCACGTAGATGTGTTCCCAGCCGCCGTCGAGGTCGGCGAGCACGATGTCGGCGCGGTGGGCGACCGCTTCGGGAACACGCCGCAGGAAGGGAACCCCGCGATACACCCGTTGGTCCGGGCGCTGCTGCCGCAAGGTGACGTCGCCGCGCCGGCGCCAGTTGCAGGTGCGCACCAGCAGCGCGTCGGGGAAGTGCCCGAGCAGCAGGGCCGCGCGCAAGTCGCCTTCGCTGGCGTAGGCGCGCAGCAACTCGCGCAGCGCGAGCACGTAGTTGCCGTCCTGGTGGCGGTCGCTCGGCGGGAACGCGATCGAGAGCGCGATCGCGCAACCGTGTTCGGCGGCGAGGTCGTCGACCAGTCGGCGGATGCGCGGTCGCAGGTCGAGCAGCCCCTGGTCGGTTCGCGCGAGCCGTTCCTCGACCAGCACGAGGCACCGCGGCCCGCCTGTGCAGGCGTCATCGCCGCCAGAACGGTAGAGCGCGTCGACGCGCGCCAGTTCCGGCGTGCCGTCGCCGTCACGGTCGAAACCGGCGAACCGCGGGTGCACGTCCTGTGCGCTGAGCGCAACGGCCAGCGCCAGCAGCGTCAACGCGGTGCGCAAAGGTGCTGCCTCACAGCCCGTAGACCGCCGAATCGCCGAGCAGCTCCTCGATGCGCAGCAGTTGGTTGTACTTCGCGACGCGGTCGCTGCGGCACGGCGCACCGGTCTTGATCTGGCCGCAGCCGCAGGCCACGGCGAGGTCGGCGATGGTGCTGTCCTCGGTTTCGCCCGAGCGGTGGGACATCACCGTCGTGAAGCCGTTCTCGTGCGCCAGGTGGATCGCTTCGAGGGTCTCGGTCAACGTGCCGATCTGGTTGACCTTGATCAGGATCGAGTTGGCGGAGCCCTCCTGGATGCCGCGCGCCAGCCGTTCGGTGTTGGTCACGAACAGATCGTCGCCGACCAGTTGCACGTCGTCGCCGATGGCCTCGGTCAGCGCCTTCCAGCCGGCCCAGTCGTCTTCGGCCATGCCGTCTTCGATCGAAAAGATCGGGAAGCTGCTGGCCCAGTTCTCGTAGAGCTCGACCATGGCTTTGCGGTCGCAGGTCTTGCCTTCGCCGGCGAACTTGTACTTGCCGCGCGAGTAGATCTCGGTCGAGGCCGCGTCGAGCGCCAGCATCACGTCGTCGCCGGGCTTGTAGCCGGCCTTCTTGATCGCCTTCTGGATGATCTCGAACGCGGCCGCGTTGCTGTCGAGGTTCGGGGCGAAGCCGCCTTCGTCGCCGACCGCGGTCGCGAGCTTGCGGCGCTTCAGCTCGGTCTTCAGCGCGTGGAACACCTCGACCCCCATGCGCAGCCCTTCGGCGAAGCTCTCGGCGCCCATCGGCATGACCATGAACTCCTGGAAGTCGACGTTGTTGTCGGCGTGCGCGCCGCCGTTCAGGATGTTCATCATCGGCACCGGCAGCTTGCGTGCCTGCACGCCGCCGAGGTAGCGGAACAGCGGCAGGCCGTAGTCCTGGGCCGCGGCCTTGGCGAGCGCCAGCGAGGCGCCGAGGATCGCGTTGGCGCCGAACTTCGCCTTGTTTTCGGTGCCGTCGGCTTCGCACAGGATCGCGTCGCACAGGTGCTGGTCGTCGGCCGGCTGCCCGAGCAGCGCCTCGGCGATCTTGGTGTTGACGTTCTTGACCGCCTTCTGCACGCCCTTGCCGAGGTAGCGCTTCTGGTTGCCGTCGCGCAGTTCGACGGCCTCGTGCGCGCCGGTGCTGGCGCCCGACGGCACGATTGCGCGCCCGCTGGCGCCCGACTCCAGGTGGACTTCGACTTCGACGGTGGGGTTGCCGCGCGAGTCGAGGACTTCGCGGCCTTGCACGTGCACGATGGTGGTCATTGCCGCCATCAGTAACCAGCGGCGTCGTCGACTGCAAAACCCGCGCACGGTTCTGCTGGTCCGCGCACGGTCCGGGTTACCGGCGGCCCTGGCGAGCGCGCGTGCGTCGGTGCGGACCGGCCACGTCGGGGGCGCGCTGGTCTTCGACGTCCCAGTAGACCGAGCACTCCGAACAGCCGCACTCGGCGCACGCCAGCCACAGGTCGTCGAGGTCCGGTTCTTCGAACAGGTGATGGCGCGCCGGTCGGGGCAGGCGCAGTGCGCGCGTCGGGTGGTGGGCGTCGGGATGCATCGGGCCCCGCCATGGTGGCCCGTTCGGGCCGCCGGTGGCAGCCCCATGACGAGAACTTCCGCCCGCCGGCAGGCGCGCTTACGTCGTGCGAAAACACGGTTTCCGTCGAGGGCAACCGGCGGTTTCCGCGGTCGGCCGCCTCACACCCAACTGTTGGTCAGCAGTTCCCCCATGCCGCCGGCGCCCGGCACGATGTAGTGCACGTCGTTCAGGCCGCGTTCCTCGTCGGGGTAGGTGCCCGGCTTGCTGCGCAGGGCGCGCTCGCTCGACAGGCCGCGATCGAGGCGTCCGGCGTAGAGCAGCACGTCCTGGTGTTGTGCGCTCACGCGCCGCACCGCCTCGGGGGTGACCATCAGGTGCAGCGCCGCCAGCGTGCGCGGCACGCCGCCCAGTTCGCGGTAGACCTCGACGGCGCGACAGATGGTGCCGCCGGTGGCGCCCATCGGATCGGGGAACAGCACGAACGCGCCGTCGATCGGGCCGCCGAGCTTGCTGCCGTCGAGTTGCACGCCGACCACCTGGCCGCTGGCGTCGGTGCGGCGCGACATGTTGAGCACGTCCAGGCGCACGTTCTCGGGCGGCAGCACCTCGATCGCGGCCTCGTAGCAGGCCTGTGCCGGCAGCATGCCGGCGCGGATCACCGAGCAGATCACCAGCCGGGTGTCGCGGCACAGGAACTCGCCTTCGACGAACGCGCGCGGTTCCTGCGCGGTCATGCGCGTGGGCATGCGCTGGCGGTTGCGCGGGAATACGCTGGCGAGCACGTCGTGCAGCATGCGGCGGTAGGCGGTGCGCACCAGGTTCGGCAGTTCCGCCGTGCCGATCTGCGGGCTGCCGATGCGCACCAGCAGGGTCTGCAGGAACGGATCGTCGAACAGGCGCACCGAGTCGCCGTAGAGGTGCGGGAGCAGCCGGGCCATGGCGCGAGGATAGCGGCCGCCGCGCCAGCGGGTAACCTGTCGGTCCCATGCTCGTCTCGCTATCGCTGTCCGTTGCACTTCTGGCCGCAGCTCCGCAGGGTGCCGGCCTCGCCGACCCACCCGTCGGGTTGACCATCGTCGTCGTCGACGTCGGCCAAGGCGACGGCATCGTGCTGCGCGCCCCCGACGGCACGGTGCACGTGGTCGACGCCGGTCCCGAAGGGCAGGGCGCGATGGCGGTCGTGCCGGTGGTCAACGCGCTGCAGCCGTCCGGCTACGGCTACACGGTCGACTCGCACTTCCACATCGACCACCTCGGCGGCCTCGACACCGTGTTGAACGCGTTTCCGTTCGCGACCGCGTTCGACCGCGGCGACGTCAACCGCCCGTCGAACGCGAGCGTCAACGACTACCTGTCCGCGGCGGGCGGTCGCCGGCAGACGATCGTCGTCGGCGCGACCTACGCGCTCGGCGGTGGTGCGACGATGACCTGCATCGCCGCCAACGGCGCCGTCGCCGGCGGTGCCTACGTCAATCCGGCGCAGGCGCAGGAGGAGAACGCCCGGTCGATCGCGTTGCGCGTCGACTACGGCAACTTCGCGATGTGGCTCGGCGGCGACCTGACCGGCGGCGGCAACGGCACCGCCGACATCGAGACCCCGGCGACGCTCGCGTGCGGCGACGTCGACGTCTACAAGCTCAACCACCACGGCTCCAACACCTCGACCGGCCTCAACCTGATCGCCAACCTCGATCCCGAGCTGGCGATCGCGAGCTGCGGGGCGGGCAACCCCTACGGCCATCCGACGACGACGATCGTCAACCGC
>DRKG01000472.1 GCA_011051855.1 bacterium
AGCCCCGGTTTGACCGTGTGCCGGAGCGGGTAGAACGGGATGTCGCGCTGCAACTGCTCGACGAAGTGCGGCCGTTCCGGGCGCGGCCCGACGAACGACATCTGGCCGGCGAGGATGTTCAGGAATTGCGGGATCTCGTCGATGCGGGTCAAGCGCAGAAAGCGCCCGATTGCGGTCACCCGGTCGTCGTTCTGCTTCGCCCAGACCGGGCCCGATACGGCTTCGGCGTCCGGGCGCATGGTGCGGAACTTGATCAGGCGGAAGCGTTCGCCGTCTTCGCCGACGCGCTCTTGGGTGAAGAACACCGGGCCGCGGCTGGTCAGCTTGATCGCGATCGCCGTCAGCACGCTGATCGGCAGCGACAGCAACAGGCCGAGCAGGGATGCTAGGATGTCGAGCACCCGCTTCAGTGCCATCGTCAGCGGGTCCTTGGCGAAACCGCGCCCGTAGATCAGGTAGCTCGGGCGCATGCTCTCGACCGCGAGCTTGCCGGTGAGGCGCTCGTACATCGCCTCGCGTTCCTCGATGATGATGCCGTCCATGCGGCACTTCAGCAGCGCCTCGACGGGGAACTTGCCGCGGCGCTCCTTCAGCGCGACCACCACCCGGCTGATGCCCTCGAGGCGCGCGGTGGTGTGCAGGCAGTTGAGTCTGCCGAGCAGGGGCGGGTCGCCTTCTTCGGTCGCGAGCGGCGGCTGGCCGTCCTCCTCGATCAGTCCCAGCAGTTCGAATCCGGCCATCGGGTTCTGCTGGATCATGCGGCCGAGTTCGAGTGCTTCCTTGGACGAGCCGAGCACGATCACGCGCTCGCCGAAGCGCCACTTGTAGAAGAACCAGTGGAACGCGTGCCGGTAGACGAACACCAGGGCGAACGCGATGCCGACCAGCAGGATCAGCTTCCAGGTGTCGCGGTTGATGTTGCCGAGGCCCGGCAGGAAGAACAGTTGGCCGGCGAACAGCGCCAGGAAGCCGAGCATCACCAGCGCGTAGCCGTAGCTGTGCACCAGGCGGTTGGCGAGTTCGGCGCGGTTCTGTGCGACCTTCCAGTCGTAGAGGTCGTTGTAGCTCAGCGACGCCTGGCAGATGATCGCGATGGTCACGCTGGACGCGATGCCGCGCAGCAGCGCATTGCTGAACTCGAACAGGTTGAAGTCGTTGGTGCTGAGCGGCGGCACGCTGGTGCCGACCAGGATGACCAGTGCGAACAGCAGGTTCTCGCTGACCAGCAGCAGCATCTTGCGCCGCGGAATCATCTGTTCAGCGAGAGTGACCATGGCAGGCGGGAGTGGAAGCGACCCGGTTGGATTCCTCGGCGATCGGTGGGACGGTGCTGGAGTGGTCCGCGGGAACCCTAGGCCGTGGGGGTCGGCCAGCGACTCGCGGAAGCCCGGAAAATGGCGCAGTTCGCAGGCTGTGCCGGTGACTGGATCGACCCGCACGGCAACAACGTCGACCCGCAGCCGGCGCGGCCGCGGCCGCAGGTGCGGTGCCAACGCGAGCAGCGCCCGCTCGATGCGGTCGAGTTGGGCCTTGGTGACGCAGAGCTCGGGAGCCGGATGGTCGCGGCGGGTCTTGACCTCGACCGCGACCCAGGTCCGGCCACGTCGGACCAGGAGGTCGATCTCGCCGTGGCGCGTGCGCACGTTGCGGGCGACCGAGCGCAGGCCGATGCGTCGCAAGGCGTCGGCGGCGAGTTGCTCGCCGAGGCGGCCGGCGTCGCTTGGGCGCTGGGGGGGGCGGGGAGTCGCTGCGGGGCCATCGTCGCCGCTACCTGCCGGCTGCGCCGGAGTCCTCATCGCGCACGATGCGCGCCACCGCGCTGCGGTCGTGCTCCATGTCGATCGAGTCGACGCGCAGGGTGACGGTCTTCTCGGTCAAAGCGCTGACCGTGCCGTGCAGGCCGCTGAGCGTGACTACGCGGTCGCCGACCTTGATCGACGACAGCAGTTCCTGCTGCTCCTTCCGGCGCTTCTGTTCGGGGCGGATCATGAAGAAGTACATCAGCACCAGGAACAGCGGCATCATCCACATCATCCCGCCGCCGCAAGGGTCCGGGGTCGGCTGTCGGCCCTGCTGCCCGGGGGCGTTCGGGTCGGCGTTCTGCTGCGTGCCGGCGGTGGTCGGAGCCTGCCCCGTGGCGCCGACACCGGGTGCTGGGGTGCCGGTTGCGCCGGCTTGCGGAGCGTCGGCGCGGGACTTCGGCTCCTGGGTGGACGGGGCGAACGGGCAGGGGATGAACAGAGTCGTGTGCGACATCGGCGGGGCGGTCGGGAGCGGTCGGCTCGGTGCTGGGCGCGCGAGGCGCCGGGAAAACGGGGCAGCAGTATAGGGATCCGGCCGGTTGCGTTGCAGCCAAAGAAGCGCATCCTGCGGTTCTCATGCGAGTTCTCGCGGCGATGTCAGGCGGAGTCGACAGCAGCGTGGTGGCCCTCATGCTGCAGGAGCAGGGCCACGACGTCGTCGGCGTGTTCATGCGCAACGGCGTCGCCGGCCGTTCTTCTCGGGAGAAGTCCTGCTGCTCGGCGAGCGATGCCCGCGACGCTTCGATGGTTGCAGATCGCCTCGGCATTCCGTTCTACGCGGTCGACTACGAACGGGAGTTCGGCGAGCTGATCGACCACTTCGCGGCCGAGTACCGCCGCGGCCGCACCCCGAACCCCTGTGTGCTGTGCAACCAGCACCTGAAGTTCGGCCACCTTTTTCGACTCGCCGACGACATCGGCGCCGAAATGGTCGCGACCGGGCACTACGCCCGCATCGTGGCCGGCGAGCTGCACACGGCCCGTGACGCGAACAAGGACCAGACCTACTACCTGTTCGGCGTCGAGCGCGAGGCGCTGCGGCGCACCCTGTTCCCGCTCGGCGAACTGACCAAGCAGCAGGTGCGCGAGCGCGCGGCCGAACGCGGCCTTTCGACCGCCGAGAAGCCGGAATCGATGGAGATCTGTTTCGTCACCAGCGGGGACTATCGCGAGGTCGTGCGCGCCCGCGGGGGCGGCGGCCGGCCCGGCCGTTTCCTCGCCGCCGACGGTTCGGTGCTCGGCGTGCACGACGGCATCGACGCGTTCACCGTCGGCCAGCGGCGGGGGCTGCCGGCGCTCGGCAGCCCGCACTACGTGGCCGCGATCGACGCCGACTCCGGCGACGTGACGCTGGTGCCGCGTGGGGGCCTGCAGCGGCGGGTGCTGTTCGCGAGCGGGGTGCGCTGGCTGATCGACGCCCCGCCGCCGGAGCAGCACCTGCCGGCCGAGGTCAAGGTTCGGGCGCGGCACGCGGCGGTCGCCGGCACGGTGGTGGTGACCGCCCCCGGTGCCGCCCGGGTCGAGTTCGACAGCCCGGTCGAAGCGATCACGCCGGGCCAGGCGGCGGTGTTCTATCGCGGCTCGCAGGTGCTCGGTGGCGGCTGGATCGACGGTGCAGCCTGATCCGGGCCGCCTGATCCGGGCCGCCTACAGAGCGTTCTTCAGCCCGGAACCCGGCCGGAAACCGACGGTCCGGGACGCCGGAATCTGGATCGGCTCGCGCGTCTGCGGGTTGCGGCCGGTGCGCGCCGCCCGCTGCTTTACGGCGAAGGTGCCGAAGCCGACGATCTGCACCTCACCGTCCCGCTGCAGGCCGGACTCGACGGCGCTCAGGAACGCGTTGACGGTGCGTTCGGCATGGGCCTTCGAGCACTCGGCGCCGAGTTGCTTCTGCACTTCGGCGATCAGGTCTGCTTTGTTCATTCGTGGCGGTGGTCCTGGTCCGTTGGGGGGCGCGACTGTAGCGAGCGGCAGGGCGGCCTCGCAAGCGCGCATTGCGACCTCTCGCGGGCCGTCGCGGCCAGGGCTCGAGCGCTCCCGGCGGCCCACCTCGTGAATCGTCCGGGTCGCCGGCTCAAGTTGGCGATGGCAGCGGCCGATGAACCTCGCGACCGGGGCAGCGCCGTCCCGGACCTGAATCCCTTCGACGAGGAAACGCAATGAGGATCGCGGCCCCTGCTGCAACCCTGCTGTTCGCCCTGGCTTCTTGCTCGACCACCGGGTCGGACAAGGTCAGTCCCTACCAGCAACCCAACGAGTTGATGAGTGGCGAGATCCACTCGCGCATCCAGCAGATTCCCTACCAGCATCGGGAGGAGCTGCTGGAGAACCTGATGTGGCTGTCGCAGACGGGAGAGCAGACCATTCCGGCCCTGCTCGAGGGTCTGAAGAGCGACAACGCCAAGGTGCGCAGCTCGTGCTGCTGGGTGCTCGGCCGTTTGCGCGACCGGCGCACCGTGAAGGATCTGCAGCCGCTGGTCCGCGACCGAGAGGCGAGTGTGCGGCTCGAAGCGGCGCGTTCGTTGGTGCTGATGGGCGATATCGACCAAGCGGAGTATCTGATCGCCGGTCTCGACAGCGATCGGAAGGAGGTCCGCTACATGTGCCACGAGGCCCTGAAGACGTCGACCGGCCACGACTTCGGCTACGACCATCTGAATCCCGACCAGCAGGACCTGCGCATGGCGGTGCTGCGCTGGCGGCAGTGGTGGGGCGAGTACTCGGGCGACAACCAGTTCGCGCTCGCCTACGCGGAAGAGCACGGACTCGGTGGCTTCGCGGCGCCGGCCGGCGAAGTCCGGCTGGACGAGGCGCCGACGAGCGAAGAGCCCGCAGAGGAGCACGCAGAGGAGCCCGCAGGGCACGAAGAGGAGGCGGTGACGCCCGAGCCGGTGTTCCCGGAACAGGAAGGCACGCCCCCGAGCGTCGGCGGCACGCAGCAAGTGGGCGAGGGCAACGGCAACGGTTCCGAGATCGAGACTCCCGTCGAGGTCCCCGCGGAGGGCGAGGAGCCACCCGTGGTGGAAGCGCCGGTCGACCCGGTGATCGAACTGCCGGCCGTCGAAGGCGAGCACGGCGGTGAGGAGCAGCCGTCCCCGGAATCCGCGGAAGGCAACTCCGGCGAAGGGCACGCAGGCGAAGGGCACCAAGGCGCCTGACGCCGCCTCGGCGGAGACGGCGCGCGCCAGGGGTGGTGGTCCGGGAAGGATCCCGGCTACCCCGATCTATGCACGAACCAGCACCCCCGGCACGCACCATCCACGCCCATGCGGCAGAAGAGCGGCCGCCTGCAGCGTCCGTTCGCTCCGCGAACTCCTTGGCAGAATGCTCGGCGTGGCCACGGCCACGCCTCCGCCTTCTGCAGTCGCCTTCCTTGCCTGGACGCGGATTGTGCGCACCGGGGGTGCTGTTTCATGCATAGATCGGGCTAGACTGGAGGGGCCCCTCTGAGACCCGTGACCCCAGCAACCGCCAACATGCGCCGATCCCAGTCCGGCTTCACCCTGATCGAACTGCTCATCGTCATCAGCATCATCGGGGTGCTGGCGGCCGTGCTCCTGCCGACCATTCTGGAGTCCCAGGGGGCGGCCAACGCCGAGGCGGACCGCATGCAGTTGCGCACCCACTACCAGTGGCTCGAACTGTACAAGACGAAGCACAAGAAGGCGCTGCCCCGCGAAGGCGGCTACCGGTTCGTGCTCTCGACGTGGACCTCGAAGATCTTCGACCACACCGAGGAGAACCTCGACCGCTACTTCACGCCCGGGGTGCGCAACGACGACCCCGATTACCGCCGCGCCCGCGAACAGATGGAGCTCGGGCAGGATCCGTGGCCGGATTTGGCGTCGACGACCTCGCTGGATACGCACTACGTCGGCCGCGCCAAGGAGCACCTGCGCACGGCCAACCGGGGGGCGAACGAGGCGTGGATGGCGACCGACAACGAGGGCGGCATGTGGACCTTCCCGGACGGCACCATCAACGTGCTGTTCTGCGGTGGCAACGTGCGCGGCTACAGCTACCAGGATCTGCGCGACCGTTTCGGGTTGGCGGACGTGATGGACCCGGACGCGCCGATCGATACCTACGGTCCGAACTCGCCGATCCCGGAGTGTCAGAAGCTCGACAACTGAGCCTCGGCGCGATCAGAAGAACTCCATCACCGGCACGTTGCGACTGACCGAACCGCTGGCGGCGGCCTGGTTGCTGCCGTTGGCGACGCGGGCGGCGGGCACCGGCAGTTGGCCGTAGGGTGGGGTCACCAGCGTGATCGCGTCACTGAAGGACATCGCAACGGTGGCGAGGTCGATCGAACCGGCCTGGCACCAGATGCGGAAACCGGGCGGCAGCAGCGGCAGGCCGGTCAAGGTGCCGTCGTAGGTGCCGGTGGAGCTCATCGTGCCGGGCAGTGCGAACCAGAGTTCGGCGGTGCTCCAGAACGGGCAGTCGCTGCGCAGCGGCCACGGTGCGCCGGCGAGGTTGTTGCCGATGGTCAGGAACGCACGCGTGGTGCCGCTGCCCGGATCGGCGACGCCGTGGCGGATCGATACGTCGAACTCGGTCGTGCCGCCGGCGAGCCGCCACAAGTCGAGGTTGGCGTAGCAGTCGGCGCTGCTGCCGGGTGCCGGACAGCCGGCACCGAGGCGGAAGCCCGGCTGCTGCGCGCGGCCGTCGTTGTACTGTTGGTGTGCGTCGAGGTAGATCGACACGTTGCGGTCGGGACCGTTCTGGGTCTGGTTGCCGAACACCTCGACGTCGACGCACAGCGTGCCGCCGGCCTGCGGCACCAGGAACGGGGTCGCGTAGGGGATCGTCAGCTCGAATCCAGGCGCCGGGTCCAGCCCGGGTCGGTCGGTCGCCGGGAACGCCAGGATGGTGCGCGGCAATACCACCACCGGATTGGGGCCGATGTTGTTGGCGAACGTCGACGACGCCTGGGCGGCCGGGTTCGGCGACATCGACAGGGTCACCTGCAGGTCGCACGACAGCCCTTGCACCAAGCCGCGCACACCGATCGCGTCGCGGCGGTAGGCGTGGCCGTGGATCAGGGTGCCACCGGGCACGTCGTCGTGCAGCGTCTGGACCCGGGCACTCTTGCGGCCGAGAGGGTAGTGCGTGTAGGAGCTGCCCTCGAGGGCGGAGCGGTCGTTGGGCGAGACCACCGGGGTCTGCGCGAAGAGACTCGTTGCGACGGTCAGAAACGACAGGGCGATCAATCGGGTATGCATGGTTCTCACTCCGGTCGCGGCTGGGCCGGGCCCCCCGGCCGGCCGCACGGGTAGTGCCAGGTGCTGGCGTACTTTCGCGCAAGAAAATGCCGAACCGCGTGTTTGCCCTCGGCGCGCGAGTCGCTAGCATGCCCGCGCCTGTTTCGGCCGCAGACGCGGGCGGGGTAGGTGAGCCGACTTTCGACCTCGAAGAATCGCGTTCTGGCGACCCGCAAGACAGACTCCTTGGGCGTGCAGGACGACGAGGAAAACGAGGTGGGCCGGTCGTCGGGCAGGTTGACCAAAGCGAACACATCGTACGGCAACCGCGCGCTGGGGGCCGGGCTGACGTTGGCGGTTTCGGTCGGGTTGTTCGCCTTCGGCGGTCTCTGGATCGATCGGCAGCTCGGGACCCGTCCCTGGTTCCTGTTGCTGATGGTCTTGCTCGGGATCGCCGGTGGCATGCTCCACCTGATCAAGACCGTCGCGCCGGACATGTGGCCATTCGGCCGGTTGGACTCGAACGACAAGCAATAGCGGAACGGCCTCGCCCCGGCTGATCCATGACAGTCTCCACGCCCCATTCCTCGGAACCCGCTTCGCGCCCGCTGGCTTCGCCATCGGGTTCGCCGGTGCGTGGGGCGGCAGCGGTGGGCGGTGCGGCGATCAGCCGCGCCATGTTGCTGCGCGCGCTGGTGCAGACGATCGCGGCCGTGGCCGTCGTCGGAGCCGGTGTCGGCGCGCTGTCGTTTTCGGGCGAAGGCCTGCTGGCGGCGGCCTCCCTGCCGTATTACGTCGCGGGCCTCTGTGGCGCCGGGTTCGCGATGCTCGCCACGGTCTGGCTGCACGGGCGCTTCGCGGCGACCGCGGCGCCGGCCGACGCGGACCGCGCCGACTTCCTGGTCGCGGCCCGGCTGCAGACGCTGCTCGCCGCCGCGCTCGGCGTGAAGCTCGCCGTGCTGGTCGTCGGCTTCCTGCTGCTGAAACGTTTTCCGCTCGGACCAGAACCGGCGAAATTCTCCGATATCGCGACCTTTGGCGTCACGTTCGCCGCCGCGTCGTTGCTCTGCCAGCTCGGCACCGCTTTCGCGCTGGCGCGCGCCCTGCGCCGTCGCGCGCCGGCCGCGTGACCGCCACCCGCTCCACCGACCCCGCCCTCTCCCTGAACATGCTAGCCAAGCGATTGCTGATCACGGTCTGGATGTGCCTTCTGGCGGCGTTCGCGGTGCCCGCGCAGGAACACGGCGGCGAGCACGGCGGCGTGCAGCACGGCACCGACGACCACGGCCACCATGTGTTGCACACCATGGAGATGTCCAACAGTGACATCTTCAAGGAGCAGTTCGCGCACAGTGTGCCCTACCCGATCGCGCTGCTCGACCACGACGCCGAGGGCGGCCACGGCCTGTTGACGATCTACAACGTGCAGCCGTGGCAGTGGGTCTGCTTGGTGCTGATGTTGCTCGTCTTCATGCCGGTCGTCGGCAGCTTCAAGAAGGGCCGGGTCGGCTGGTTCACGCGCGTCATGCGGGGCTTCTGCCTGTGGGTGCGCGACGAGATGATCTACTCGGTCATGGGCAAGGAAGAAGGCCGCAAGTTCGCGCCGTTCTTCCTGTTCATGTTCTTCTTCATCGTGTTCATGAACGTGATCGGGCTGCTGCCGAGCATCGGCCACAGCTTTCCGACCGCGGTCTACACCGCGACCGGCACGCCCTACGTGACCGGCGCGTTGGCGCTGATCACGCTGGCCACGATGCTGATCTTCGGCATGAAGAAGAACGGCATCGTCGGTTTCTGGAAGGGCCTGATCCCGCACGGCCTACCGGTGTTCTTGCTGCCGATCATGGTGCCGATCGAGCTGATCAGTCTGGTCGTCAAGCCGTTCGCGCTGACCGTGCGTCTGTTCGCCAACATGCTCGCCGGCCACCTGGTGATCGCGTCGGCCATCGGCCTGATCTTCCTGTTCGCGAAGATGCAGGAGGGGGCCGCCACCAGCTACCTGACCGCGATCCCGTGCTTCGGTATGGCGGTGTTCATCTACATCATCGAGGCCTTCATCACCCTGCTGCAGGCCTACATCTTCACGTTCCTGAGCATCAACTTCGTCTACCAGTCGATCCACCAGGATCACTAGGCGCGCTTCGGAACGCCGTCGTCCGCTTCCATCCATCCCTTTCCCACTACGTCAGTCACGGAGAATCCAATGCTCGCTCTCTTTCAGGATGCAGTCGCCCAGGCGGTCGCCTCGAACACCGGTCTCGGCATCGGTGCCGGTCTCGCTGCGGGCCTCGCCGCGGTCGGCGCCGGCCTCGGTATCGGCAAGATCGGCGGCTCGGCCGGTGAGGGCATCGCCCGCCAGCCGGAAGCCGCCGGCGACATCAAGGGCAACGCGCTCGTGCTCGCGGCCTTCGTCGAAGGTGTGGCGCTGTTTGCGGCCGTCATCGGCCTGATGCTCGCCATCAAGTAGACAGCAGAACCCCGGCCGCCCGCCCGACGTCGGCGGCCGGATTGCTGTGCCTGGTATCCCGTCTGCCCGCTCGCGGAGGTAGGTAATCGTGCCACTCGCCATCGCTCTGTCGTCGTTCGTCGAAGGTGACGAACCGCGCTCGCTCAGCTCGCTCCTGGACTTCACGCCGGGCGCGATGATCTGGACGGTCGCGGCGTTCCTGCTCGGACTGATCTTCATGTGGAAGCTCGTCTACGGCCCGATCACCGCGGCCCTGGAGGAGCGTGACAACAAGGTCGAGGACGCGATCAAGGCGGCCGAGGTGGCGCGGCAGGAAGCCGAGGCGCAGATGGCCGCCGCCAAGGCCGAGCTGGCCGAAGCGCAGGCCAACGCCAAGCGCATGGTCGAAGAGGCGATGGGTCGCGCCGAGCGCCAGGCCGCCGAGGCGGTGCGCGAGGCCGACGAGCGCGCCAAGGCCGAACTGCAGAAGGCCCGCGACACGATCGAGGCCGAGAAGCGGCAGGCGGTGCAGGAGATCCGGCAGATCGCCGTCGACCTGACGATCCAGGCGGCGGGCAAGCTGCTCGGTCACGAAGTCGACGCCGACAAGAACCGGCCGCTCGTGCAGCAGTTCGTCGACAGCGCGTCCGACCTGCCGGGAGGTTCGGCCTGATGAGTCTGCTCGCCAAGCGCTACGCCGGTGCGCTGTTCGCGCTCGCCAAGGAGAAGGGGGCCGTCGACGCGGTCGCCGCCGACCTGAGTGCGCTGTACGCCGAACTGCACGCGCCGGGTGCTGGCGAGCTGTTGACCAGCCCGGACGTGCACGCCGACGAGCGCGCTGCGTTGCTGGCGCGCTTGGGCGAAGGCCGGCACGAGCTGGTCGTGAACACCATCGGCGTGATGCAGCGGCGTCGGCGTCTGGACGTGCTGGCCGACCTGCCGGCGGCCTTCCGCGAGCTCTACATGCAGGACCGGGGCGAAGTCGAGGGCGTCGCCGAGTCGGCGCACCCGCTGTCGGCCGACGAGCTCCAGGCCCTGAACGGATTGGCCTCTCGCCTCAGCGGCAAAGAGGTCGTGCTGACCGCCGCGCACAAACCCGAGTTGATCGGTGGCGTGCGCCTGATCGTCGGCAACGTGCTCTACGACGGTTCGCTGCGCGCCGCGCTGCAGCAGCTCGAGCACCAGTTGCAGCAATCTTCCATCTGATCATCTGACCGCCAGAGAACTGGCACCACTGTTCCCACCGAAGTCACCATGGACCTCAAACCATCCGAAGTCGCCACCGTCCTCAAGGCAGAGATCGAGGGCTTCCAGGGCAAGATGCAGAAGTCGAACGTCGGCACCGTGCTGATGGTCGGCGACGGCGTCGCCCGCGTGCACGGCCTCGACGAATGCATGATGAACGAGATGCTGGATTTCGGGAACGGCATCTTCGGCGTCGCCCTCAACCTCGAAGAGGACAACGTCGGTGCGGTGTTGCTCGGCGCCGACAGCGCGGTCAAGGAAGGCGACACCGTGCGCACCACCGGCCGCATCATCTCGGTGCCGACCGGCCTGCAACTGTGCGGACGGGTGGTCGATTCGCTCGGCCGCGCCGTCGACGGCAAGGGGGACATCCAGGTCGCCGACAGCGACATGCGCCCGATCGAAGGCCGTTCGCCGTCGGTGCCCGAACGCCAGCCGGTGACCGAACCGCTGCAGACCGGCATCAAGGCGATCGACGCGATGATCCCGATCGGGCGCGGCCAACGTGAGCTGATCATCGGCGACCGCCAGACCGGCAAGACCGCGTTGATCCTGGACACGTTCATCAACCAGAAGAGCACCGGGGGCGGCGATCCGAACAACAAGGATCAGGTCATCTGCATCTACGTCGCCGTCGGCCAGAAGCAGTCGACCGTCAAGGGCGTGGTGCAGAAGCTCGAAGAGAACGGTGCTCTGCCCTACACCATCGTGGTGTCGGCGCCGGCTTCGTCGGAAGCGTCGATGCAGTTCCTGAGCTGCTACGCCGGTGCGGCGATGGGCGAGCGGTTGCGCGACGAGGGTCGCCACGTCGTGATCGCCTACGACGACCTCTACAAGCAGGCGCTCGCCTACCGCCAGGTGATGCTGCTGCTGCGCCGTCCGCCGGGCCGCGAGGCGTTCCCGGGGGACGTGTTCAACCTGCACTCCCGCTTGCTCGAACGCGCCGCCAAGCTGTCGGACGCCAAGGGTGGCGGCTCGATGACGGCGCTGCCGGTGGTCGAGACGCAGGAAGGCGACGTGTCGGCCTACATTCCGACCAACGTGATCTCGATCACCGACGGCCAGATCTTCGTCGAGTCGTCGCTGTTCAACGCCGGCCAGCGCCCGGCGGTGAACGCCGGCATCTCGGTGTCGCGCGTCGGTGGTTCGGCGCAGATCCCGGCGATGAAGAAGAACGCCGGCGGCCTCCGCATCCAGTTGGCCCAGTTCCGCGAGCTGGCGGCGTTCGCGCAGTTCGGCAGCGACCTCGACAAGGCCACGCAGGCGGCGATCACGCGCGGCCAGCGCATGACCGAGGTGCTCAAGCAGGCCGAATACGAACCGCTGCCGGTCGAGGAGCAGATCGTCATCATCTACGCCGGCACTTCGGGCGCCCTCGACGACGTGCCGGTGGAGCGCGTCATCGAGTTCGAGAAGAAGTACCTCGCGTTCGTGCGCGCCAACCACGCCGACGTGCTGGCGACCATCCGCGACGGCAAGAAGTGGACGGACGAAGTCAAGGCGAAGTGCGACGAGATGGTCAAGGCGTTCAAGGGCGAGTTCCTCGCCTGATCGCCCCGCTCCCACGGCAACACCTGGCAGACACGCAACCACTGAGCTGACATGGCGAACCTGAAGGAACTCCGAGGCCGCATCAAGTCGGTCGCCAGCATCGCGCAGATCACCGGCGCGATGGAGATGGTCGCGTCGATGAAGCTGCGCAAGGTGCAGGCCAAGGCGCAGAGCTTCGCCCCCTACACCGACGAGATCCGGCAGATGATCCAACGCATCGCCGGCAAAGTGGCTTCGGAGGGGGATGTGCCGCTGTTCCAGGCGCGGCCGGTGGCCACCGTCGGCATCCTGCTGATCAGCTCGGATCGCGGCTTGTGCGGCTCCTACAACAGCAACCTGTTCCTGGCCCTGCGCAAGAAGCTCGACGAGCTCGAGGCGGCGGGCAAGAAGGTCCGGTTCTGGTGCTACGGTCGCAAGGGCTACGCTTGGCTGACGCGGCGCGGCTACGAGGTCGAACGCTTCTTCGTCGAGCCGCCGCTCGACAAGGCGGATTTTGATGCGGCCAAACTGGTCGCCGAGGAGCTGGTGTCGGCCTTCTCGTCGGCGGACGTCGACGAGGTGCGGCTGTTCTCCACGCGCTTCCAGTCGATGGTCAAGTTCGTGCCGACCGACGCGCCGTTCCTGCCGATCCGCACGATTGCGGTCGGTGACGACGCCGCTGGCGAACACTACGAGCTGGACTTCCTGATCGAGCCCGATGCCGCCACCGTGTTCAACCACCTGCTGCCGCGCTACCTCGAAACCGTCTGTTTCGATGCGATGTTGCAGGCGCTGACCTCCGAACACGCTTCGCGCCGCATGGCGATGAAGGGCGCGACCGACGCCGCCGGTCGCATGCAGAAGGACCTGAAGAAGATCTACAACCGCGCCCGCCAGGAGAGCATCACCAAGGAGCTGCTCGACATCGTCGGCGGCGCCAGTGCCGTGAGTTGACCGGCGACGGCCAACGACCAAGACATTTCCATTCGATACTGAGGCCCATTCGATACTGAGGACGACAGAAGTGACTACCGCAAGCCAGGCGCCAGCTACCCACGTGCAGGGCAAGATCCTGCAGGTGTTCGGTCCCGTGGTGGACGTGCAGTTCCCCGAGGGCCACATGCCGAACCTCTACAACGCGATCACGGTCGTGGACAAGGAGCGCGGTATCGACCTCGTGCTCGAGGTCGCGCAACAGCTCGGCAATTCGACTGCGCGCACCGTCGCGATGTCGTCGACCGACGGCCTGAGCCGGGGCATGGCGGCCAGTGATACCGGCGCGCCGATCTCGGTGCCGGTGGGCAGCGTGACCACGGGACGGCTGTTCGACGTGCTCGGCCGCGCGCTCGAAGAAGGCGTTGCGCACCCGCGCACCGGTGAGGCGATGCCGGCGGTCGACACGTCGAAGACCCTGCCGATCCACCGCCCGGCGCCGAGCTTCGAGGAGCAGGAAGCGATCACCGAGGTGTTCGAGACCGGCATCAAGGTCGTCGACCTGCTGTGTCCGTTCGCCAAGGGCGGCAAGATCGGCCTGTTCGGCGGCGCCGGCGTCGGCAAGACCGTGTTGATCCAAGAGCTGATCCGCATCACGGCGGTCGAGAAGGGCGGCTTCTCGGTGTTCTGTGGCGTCGGCGAGCGCACCCGCGAGGGCAACGACCTGTGGCTCGAGATGGCCGAGGCGGAATACACCGACGCGAACGGCAACAAGTCGTCGGTGCTCGACAACGCCGTGTTGGTGTTCGGGCAGATGAACGAACCGCCGGGTGCCCGTCTGCGCGTGGCGCTGACCGGCCTGACGATGGCGGAGTACTTCCGCGATCAGGAAGGCAAGGACGTGCTGCTGTTCGTCGACAACGTGTTCCGCTTCGTGCAGGCGGGCTCGGAGGTGTCGGCGCTGCTCGGCCGCCTGCCTTCGGCGGTGGGCTACCAGCCGACGATGGCGTCGGAGATGGGCGCTCTGCAGGAACGCATCACGTCGACCAAGAAGGGCTCGGTCACGTCGATGCAGGCCGTCTACGTGCCGGCGGACGACATCACCGACCCGGCCCCGGTGGCGACGTTC
>DRKG01000473.1 GCA_011051855.1 bacterium
CGATCCAGGGGGCGCGCCACCTGGCCGCTCACGGCGCTCGCTTGATCCAGGAAGGCACCGGCTTCGGCTGTGTGCAGTGCCACGCGGTCGGGGAGCAGAAGGCGACGCAGGTATTCGAGCGCGAAGGCATCAACTTGGTTACCGCGCGCCGGCGGTTGCGGCACGAATACTACACCCGCTGGCTGCGCGACCCGCCGCGTCTCGATCCCGATGCGCGCATGCCGAAGTACGCCGACGACAAGGGGCGCACCGCGTTCACCGATGTGCTCGACGGGGTCGCGGCGGACCAGTTCGAGGCGATTTGGCAATTCCTCGGCGACAAGGTGCGGTGATGGAGGTGCCGCTCGGCGAACTCGGCGTCGAGCTGGTGCCACGCGGCGCCGGTGTCGAGCTGCGCGGCGGGGACCGCGATTGGGTGCGGGCGGTGTTGGTCGCCTTCGGCCACCGCGCCGAAGTTCGGCGCGATGGTCTGTGGGTGCCGGCCATCGACGCTGCCGCCGCCGAACGCGCCGTGCGTGCGGCACTCTGCCCGCGGGCGGTGTTGTTCGATCTGGACGGTGTACTCGCCGACATCGCCGGTCGGCGAGCGCTCGCCGATCCCGCCGACGTCGAAGCGATTGCGGCGCGGTACGCGACCGGCGTGGTGACCACCTGTCCGCGGCGGCTGGCCGATTCGGTGTTGGTGCGCTACGGCTTTGCGCCCCACATCGACGTGGTCGTCGGCAGCGATGACGGGCCGTGCAAACCGGATCCGTTCCCAGTCCGGTTTGCGATGCAGCAGCTCGGTGTCTCCACCGCCTGGATGCTGGGCGACAACCCGAGCGATGTCACCGCGGCCCGTCACGGCGGCGCGGTGCCGTTCGCGATCCGTCCGCGCGGCATCGGTGGCGAGTCGCACGAGCAGCGCCTGCGCGGTGCCGGTGCCGTGCGGTTGGTCGATTCGGTGGCGGAGCTGCGGCGGTTGTTGCCGTAGTCCGGAGACTGCTCGGGGCGCTCAGTGGCTGTGACGGAATCGGTCCGGCGTCCGCCGGACCGATCGAGAGGGGAGGGTAACGGCGAACAGACGACCCTTGGCCCTGCAGGACCTGGCCGCGGCGCCCAGGGCAGCCCTCCAGCGACTCCACCTCGGCGTAGAACGGCGCCAGGTCCAGCTGCCGCGTGAAGCCTCGCGTATCGCACGCGCAATCACCCGAGTCGTAGCTCAGTGGCCGCCGCCGTGCTCGTGCTCGCCGTGCTCGTGCTCGTGCTCGCCGTGGTTGTGCTCGCCGTGCTCGTGCTTGTCGTGGTCGTGGTCACCTCCGTGCGCACGTGCCGCGTCGACCTTGGCGATGGCCGCCATCGGGTTCTTGTTGAGCTTCTTGATGCAACCCTTGCAGCACAGGCGCACGAGGCGGCCGGCGACGACCCGGTCGAGCGGCGCCCCCATGCCGCCGAGCTTCTCGCCGCTGATCGGGCACGTCGTCAGCGGGTAATCCCGGCCCTGCGCGGCAACGACCGCCTTGTCGAGCGCCGCGAGGTACTTGGCAGGGGCCTCCATGAAGGTGGCCTTCTCCTTGGCCGAACCGACGCGCACCAGTCGGTTGCCGTGCACGAACTCGACCGGGCGTGCGGGCAGGTTCTTGCCGGTGACGATCGACTTCTTGGTCGGATACAGCGGCCCTTGGTCGGCCGCGATCTTCTTGTCGAGGGCGGCGAAGCTCTTGTTCAGGTCTTTCGCGAACCGCTTCGGGCAGCCTCCGCAGCAGAAGCGGACCTCGCGGCCGTCGTAGACCTTGATGATCGGATCACCCATCGAGCCGAGCTTCTTGCCCGAGATCGCGCAGGTGTCGAGCGGGTAGAAGGCGTCGGCGGGGTGAGCCGCCTGCGCCTTGGCTCCATCCTGGTGCCCGTGATCGTGCCCCTGATGGGCCGGGTGGTGCTGGGAGGAAGCCACGCCGCAGAACAGCACGGCGGCAATCGGAAGAGAAACGAGGAATCGGGTCGGAGAACGCATTGCGGACCTCATCTGTCGAGAAACGACCCGCTCGTGGCGATGGCAACGTGCCGTCGCCGCGTGGCGGGTGAAGAAGAAGGAAACGGGATGCGCGCGTACGGTCATCGGCCTGCTTCGCCGCTGGTCTTGTGCGCGTGCCATTCATGGTGCATGGCGAGCTTCTTCGCTTGGAAAAAGAGCACCGGATAGACGAGCAACTCCATGAGGAAGCTGGTCGCCAGACCGCCGATCATCGGTGCGGCGAGTCGGCGCATCGTATCGGCACCCGCGCCGGACGCGAACAACAGCGGCACCAGGCCGATGAACGTCGTGCACACGGTCATCGTCTTCGGTCGGATGCGTTTCACTGCGCCGTCGTGGATCGCATACCACAGGTCGTCGGCGTTGCGCATGCGACCGGCCTGCTTGAAGCGCTCGAAGCTGTTGTCCAGGTAGAGCAGCATCACCAGGCCGGTTTCGGCGTCGAGGCCAGCCAGCGCGATCGCGCCCACCCAGACGGCGAGCGACAGGTTGTAGTCGAGGAACCAGAGCAACCAGATTGCGCCGACCAGACTGAACGGCACGGCCAGCAGCACGATGCCGACGCGCAGCCACGACTTCGTCGCCATGTAGAGCAGTAGCACGATCAGCACGGCGGCGATCGGGATCACCAGGGCCAGCCGCTCGTTGGCTTTCTGCATGTATTCGAACTGCCCCGACCAGACGATCGAGTAGCCCTGCGGCAGTTCCACTTGTCGGGCGACGGCCTTTTGGGCGTTGCGCACGTAGGTGCCGATGTCGATGCCGGCGATGTCGACGTAGACCCAACTCGTCAGTCGCGCGTTCTCACTCTTGACCTGCGGGGGGCCTTGGTGGATCTCGAACGACGCGAGCTGGCCGAGCGGCACCTGGCTGCCCGTCGGTGTCGCGACCAACGTCTGACGCAACGCCGGCAGGTCGTCGCGCAGTTCGTGCGGGTAGCGCACGTTGACCGGGTAGCGTTCGAGGCCCTCGACGGTGGCGGTGACGTTCATGCCGCCGAGCGCGCTCATGATCACGTCTTGCACGTCGGCGACGACCAAGCCGAGCCGCGCGATCTCGTCGCGGTCGATGCGCACGTCGAGATAGCTGCCGCCCACCGACTTCTCGGCGAACGCGCTGGTGGTGTAGGGACCGGTGTCCTTGGCCGTCGACACCGTCGCCGCGATCTTGCTGGAAATGTCGGCCAGCGTCGCCAGATCGGGACCCATGACCTTGATGCCGATCGGCGTCTTGATCCCGGTCGACAGCATGTCGATGCGGGTCTTGATCGGCATCGTCCAGGAGTTGGTCAGCCCGGGGATCTGCAGGGTCTCGTTGAGGCCGGGAACGTGCGTGCCGTCCGGCCAGTCGTAGCCGTAGACCAGCTCGTCGACGGTGATCGGTTCGGTCGTCGGCCACACCGACTCGAGCGGTTCGCGCAGCCAGTCGGGCCAGTCGTCGAAGAAGCGCGCCACCGGCTTCTTGCGCCACAGGCTCTTGTCGCGCTGCAGCGTGATCGTCGTCTCCAGCATGCTCGGGGGGGCCGGATCGGTCGCCGTATCGGCGCGGCCGAGCTTGCCGAGCACGCTCTCGACTTCGGGGACGGCTTTGATCAGGGCATCGGTCTGCTGGAGCAGTTCGCGCGCCTTGTCGACGCTGATGCCCGGATCGGTGGTCGGCATGTAGAGCAGGTCGCCTTCTTCGAGCGGCGGCATGAACTCCGAACCCAGCTTGCTCAACGGCCAGAAGGTCGCGGTCATCACCAGCACCGCCAGCGTCAGCACCAGCCAGCGGAACTGCATCACGAAGGCGAACGCCGGATCGTAGAGTCGTTCGAGCAGGCGGCTGATCGGGTTCTGGTGCTCCGACAGGATGCGTTGTGGCAACACGAGCAGTCCGCCGAGCACGAGCCAGCCGGCGCACAGCCAGTAGCGCCATGGCGCGAGGCTCGGCAGCGGCATGGTCAGAATGGCCGCCGCCGGAACGCCGAGCAGCAGGGTGTAGATCGTCCACCGCTTCCAGCGCGCCATCGCCTTCGGCAGCACCCGTTCGTTGATGAAGTAGACCATCAACACCGGGATGATCGTCACCGCCAGCACGGCGGCCGCGGCCATCGCGAAGGTCTTGGTGTAGGCCAGCGGCTTGAACAGTCGGCCCGATTGTTCGCCGAGTGCGAACACCGGCAGGAAGCTGACCGTGATGATCAGCAGGCTGAAGAACAGGCTCGGTCCTACTTCCCTGGCCGCCGCCCCGATCAACTGCGCCCGCGGGGTTGCTGCTCCACCCTGTGCGATCCGGTGCTGGTCGTGTTCGAGGTGTTTGTGCGCGTTCTCGACCATGATGATCGAACTGTCGACCATCACGCCGATGGCGATCGCGATGCCGCCGAGGCTCATGATGTTGGCATTGATGTCGAGCAGATACATCACCAACAGGCTCGCGAGCACGCCGACCGGCAGCACGAACACCGCCACCAGGGCGCTGCGCGCGTGCAGCAAGAACAGGATGCAGATCAGCGAGACGACGAGGATCTCCTCGATCAGCGTTCCGACGAGCGTGTGGGCCGAGCGCTCGATCAGGTCGCTGCGGTCGTAGGCGGTGCGGATCGCCACGCCTGGCGGCAGGCTGCGTTCGAGTTCGGTCAGCCGGTCGCGCACGCGTGCGATCGTCGCTCGGGCGTTCTCGCCGAACCGCATCACGACGACGCCGCCGACGGTCTCGCCTTCGCCGTTCCACTCGGCGACCCCGCGGCGGATGTCCGGACCGAGTCGGACTTCGGCGACGTCGCGTAGGAAGATCGGTGCGCCGTCGGCATTGGCGCCGAGCGAGATCGTGCGCAGGTCGGCGAGAACCTGCTCGGTGCGCAGTTGTTCGAGCGTCTTGCCTTCGGCCTTGGCCTGTTCGACGTCGGCGGCGCTCACCGAGCCGAGGTAGCCGATGCCGCGCACCATGAACTCGGTCTCGGCCATCTCGATCAGGCGGCCGCCGACGTCGACGTTCGAGCGTTGGATCCGGCGTTTGACCTTGGCCAGCGACAGGTTGTAGGCGAGCAGCTTCACCGGATCGACGACGACCTGGTACTGCTTGACGAAGCCACCGATCGAGGCGATCTCACTGACGCCTTCGAGGGCGGTCAGTTCGTAGCGCAGATACCAGTCCTGCAGGCTGCGCAGTTGCGCGAGGTCGACGTCGGGTCGCTGCAGGGGAGTGCCGTCGAGCGGGCACTCGGTGAACCCGCGCACCAGTTCGATCGACTTCAGCCGTTGCTGGGCCCGTCCGGGCGCCTGTTCGAGGCGTTCATAGCGTCGGTTCTCGATCGGGTCGTAGTAGATCGTGCGCGGCGCTGCGAAGATCCGGTGGTGCTGTAGCCGCTCCTGCACATCCTGCGGCAGGGCGTGCACGTCCTCGTCGGCATGCCAACGGTCTTCGATCGGATCGTGGAATGCTCCTTCCGGATGCTCTGGGCAGTAGGGCCCGGTGACCAGGGCGTATTCGTAGACCCAGCCGACGCCGGTCGCGTCGGGACCGAGCTGCGGGCTGACGCCCTGCGGCAACTTGCCGGCGACGAAACTGAGCTGTTCGAGCACGCGGCTGCGCGCCCAGTAGAGGTCGGTGCCATCCTCGAAGATGATGTAGACGAAGCTGGTGCCGAACATCGAGTAGCCGCGCACCACCTTGGCGAAGGGCACGGCGAGCATCGTCGTGGTCAGCGGGTAGGTGACCTGATCCTCGACGATCTGAGGAGCCTGCCCCGGATACTCGGTGCGCACTACGACCTGCACGTCGGACAGGTCGGGGATGGCGTCGACCTTGATGTTCCGCAGCGCGTAGATGCCGGCGAGCGCGACGAACGCGGTCAGCAGCACCACCATCACGCGGTTCTTGATACAGGCGTCGATGATGTTGCCGATCATCGTCCTTGGCCTCCGGTCGTTCGGGCCGGCAGGCGCTCCTCGACGCGCCCGCATTCGGGCATGTCCTGGCCCATGTAGGGGTTCTGCACCTTGTCACCGACCTGCAGCCAATCGGCTTCGGCCATCGGACAGAAGGCGCGCGACAGCGGCTGCGACGCCGGTGCCACGCGGACCAGGGCGATCATCGCCTCCGACAGGGGCTTGAATGCCGTGCGCACGGCTTCGATGTCGAGCCCCTTGCCCGGCACGGCGGCGGCCACTGCGCGCGCCAGGGTCGCGATCGGGTCCGGTCCCTTGCCGAGCTGTCCGGCTGCCTGGTGGAGGTCGTGCCAGAGTTCGTCGAGGCCGTCCGTGCGGTCGGCGAGCAGCGTCGCCGAAGCGCGCAGATAGGCCTCGACCAGGGCGTCGACCGCGGCGGTGGTGTCGACCGCGGCGCCGTCGGGAACGTCGCCGGCCTGGCCCGCCACCGGCATGGCGTCCCGGGTGTCGAAGCACGCCAGCATCACGCTTCCGTAGTAGGGGTTGCGCACTTCGCTGCCGGTCTGCAGCCAGGCGGCACCGCCGCGGTCCTCCTGATACATCGGGCAGTGCAGGCGCTCGATCGTGCCGTCGAAGTCGGGCGGCACGCCGGTGGCTTGGAGCAGTTTGACGAAGGCCGTGCTGAGGTCGGCGAATACGGCGCGGGCTGCCTTCAGTTCGGTCGTTGCCGAGAGTGCTTGAGCCTGTTGCTGCACGGTGCCGGCTTCGGGGTGCTGGTGCCAGAAATGCTCGTGGCCCGGAATGCTGACGGCGGTGGCAGCCTGCATGGCCTGGTGCAGTTTCTTGGCCTGATCGGCGATGCCGGTCATTGCGTCCGAGGCCATCGTGTCGCCGATCGCGAGGTAGGCGCCGAGTGCGCGCACCAGCGCCGCGGCGAGTGCCGCCGGGAGGGTGTCGAGTTCGGTGGCCGCGACTTCGTCACCACTCTCGGCGAGGCCGCCGCGCAGCATGCGCAGGATGCCTTCGCGGATGCGCGCCTCGCTGTCGAGCAGGAACTGCGCGCTGATGACGACTTCGTCGCCGGCGGAGAGGCCGTCGCGCACCTCGACCATGCCGCCATCGGTTTCGACGCCGAGTTCGACCTCGCGTGGTTCGAAGCGACCACCGCCGAGGCTGCGGATCACGACCTGCCGCTCGCCGGTGTCGATGACCGCCGAGCGGCTGACGAGCGGCCGTTCGTCGGCCAGTTGGCGTCGCAGTTCGACGCTGGCGAACATGCCCGGCTTGAGTTTGCCGTCGGTGTTGTCGAACTCGAGCCGAACGCTGATCTGGCGCGTCTTCTCATCGGTCCACGGATCGATGTAGGTCACCTTGCCGGTGCGTTCCTCGCCCGCCAGATACGGCAGCGTCATCTTCGCCGGTTGCCCGACGACGACGAACGGCAACTGGTACTCGTAGATGGCGGCCTTGACCCAGACTCGGTCGAGGTCGGCGATGCGATACATGCGCATCCCCGGTTGGACCCGCATGCCGTCGACCGCCATCTTGTCGATGACCACACCCTGGTGAGGGCTGCGAATGGTCATCGTCGGGTGCGGTTCTCCGGCCCGCTCGAGCGCGGCGATCTGCGCGTCGTCGATACCGAAGTAGGTGAGGCGTCGGCGGGCGGCGGCGAGGGAGCTGGCGGCGTCGGTCGCCACGCGCGGTACGAACGGGACCGACGGTTGGCTCTGCTGCTGCAGGGCGAGCAGGTATTCTTGCTGGGCGGTGTAGAGCTCGGGCGAATACAGCTCGAACAACGGCTCGCCGGCCGCCACCGGAGCGCCCAGGTAGTCGACGTGGAGCTTTTCGATCCAGCCCGCGACGCGCAGGTTGACGTCGTAGAGCCTGGTTTCGTCGTAGTCGACTTCGCCGACCGTGCGCACGGTCTTGACCACGGGACCCGGTTCTACGGTGGCGACGCGCACACCGATGTTCTGCGCGACCACCGGGTCGATGGCGATTTCGCCGGTGAACTTCGACGGGTCCAGCGGCGTCAGATCCATGTGGCAGATCGGGCACAGCCCCGGTGCCGGCAGGATCACCCACGGGTGCATGCCGCAGGTGAACAGGCCTCCGTCGCCGCCGTCACCGTCATCGGGTTGGTGCTCGGCGTCGTCCGTGCCGGCGAGGTCGTTCCACATCTCGGCGACCGTCGCGGAGATGCGGTCGCCGAACGAGCGGCCGACGAGCAGCATCGCCGTGCCGAACACCAGCAGCAGCAGCAGCACCCACAGGATGCGCCAGGCCTTCGGGGGGCGCCGCGACGGGTTCGGGGAATCGGCGGCGGGATTCGGGTCACGATCGGGGTTCATGGCTATTCCTCTGGCGATTCACTTCGTTGCAGGTCGCCGCCGGCGACGCGCTCCACTTCGCTGACGTTCTGTTCCAGCGCGGCAAGGGTTCGGTGGTAGTCGAGTTGCAGATCGAGCAGGCGCCGCCAACCGGCGATCAGCGTTGCGAACTCGACGCTGCCGGCGTCGTAGCCGCTCTGGGCGACGCGCACGGCCTGCAGCGCGCGCGCCAGGATGCCATCGCGAAGCAACACCGCTCGCCGGTAGCTCGCGTCGACTTCGACGAGCAGGCGCTGCAGGGTGAACAGCACCTCGTTGCGGGCGTCGCGATAGCGCAGGGCGCTGGCGAGCGCCTCGGCGTTGCGCTGCAGCACGCCGGCATCGAGCTTGGCCGTCCAGATCGGCAGCGTCAGGCCGAGGTTGAGGTTCCAGATGTCGGCGCCGTCGGCGACCGGGCTGCGGCCGCCGTTGCGGATGAACGAGAACAGCCCGCCGAGGCTCAGGTCGGGGTAGTAGGCGAGGTCGGCGTAGGCGCGGCGCAGCAGGTCGATGCCGATGCGCTGCCGCATGGCCAGCAACTGCGGGCCGTGCTCATCGGCGCGCCGCAGCAGCGACAGCAGGCGCCACTGCAGCGGGGTCAGGTCGATCGGGGCCGGGTCGGGCAGCGGCGCATCGACCGCCCGGTCCATCAGCACGTTCAGGCGCGCGCGCGCCGTCGCCCGCTGCTGCTCGAAGTCGATTCGGCGGTTGCTCAGGTCGTAGAGCTCGACCTCGAGGCGCAGCAGGTCCTGCTGGCTGGCGGCGCCGACCGCGACCCGGGCGGCGGCGCTGTCGCGCACGCTTTGCAGCAGCCGCTCCAGTTCGGTGGTGACGTCGACCGAGACCTTGGCGCGGTAGAGGTCGTAGTAGGCGTTCTTGGTGTCGGCGATGATGCGCAGGCGCTCGCTGTCGAGGTTCGCCAGCGCGACGCGCACGACCTGTTCGGCCGCCTTCCCCAGGGTTTCGAGCTTGCCGGGCCACGGCAGCCCCTGGGCGAGTCCGAGTCCGGCGGTCATCTGGCCGCCGGCAGTCTCCACCAGGCTGCCGGTCGGCGGGATCAGCGACAGCATCGGATCGCTCAGCGAGGACACCTGCGGCACGCGCATGCCGAGTGCTTCGAGGTCGCGGATGCGGGCCTGTAGACGCGGGTTGCGCGCGAGGGCAAGGTGCACGAAATCGTCGAGGCCGGCATCGGGAGCGATCGCGAACGCCTCGGGCAGCGGCACCTCGCCGCGCATCGCGGCCTCGGCGGCATCGCGCACCGCCCGGTGATCCGAGATCGTCGGCGACAACGGCCGGGATTCGTCGGCGATGCGTTGCCGGACGTCGTCGGACAGTTCGTGGAACGGAGCGCAGCCGGTCAGCAGAGCGGTGGCCAGCAACGCGGCGGAACGCGGGCGCAAGATGCCCACGGCAATGGGGTTCATGACAGTGTGTGCGGGACTTCGAACGAAGGGTCACGGCACGGCGATGCGGCGTCTGTGCCACACCGTCGGCCTACTCGTCGTCGGGCGGGTACACAGTGGTCCCGCCCGTTCCCGCTAACACCGCCAGACGGACAATGCGATCTGCCGCGAACGGCTGGCCAGCGGGCAGAAGCGCAGCGCGCAGTTGCAGCGCGCAAGGTGCACCGCCGCCGGCTTCGCCGTCGAGGCCGCGCGGGCGGCCTTCGACCATGGCAACGAAGCGGCGGCGTAGACCGGTGTCGGAGTCGGCACCCGCGGGGCCGGTTCGGCTGGCCCTGCCGGTGACGGCCGGCGCGTGTCGCTACCGCAGTGGCAGTCCCCATGGTCACCGCTAGGGACATGGTCACCGCCAGGGATCTCCGCATCGCGCGCATTCCGGCCGTCGGCATCGCAGCAGTGGCAACGCTCGACGACGCAGCAGTCGCAGTCGACACCCCCGACCATGCTGGTCGTAGCGCCGCTTCCGAGGTGCTGCGAAGCGCCGATGCCGAGCATCAGCGCGCCCCACAACAGGATCAGGAGTTTGCGGCTACGGAACATGGAACGGTCGACCTGCGGCGTATCGGTGCCATGTTACTCCCGGCCTGAAGCAGGACTCCCAGTCCAATATGTTTTTTTTCGGGCGCGCGCCGGACTGCGCACTTGGGCTACCTGCCGGCCTGCCGGTAGCGCGTGCGGTACTTGTTCGCCAGCTCGGTCTGCTTGCTGCGCAGGTCGACGGCGCGCCCCTGCACGAATGCCCGCTCGATCTTCGAGGTGAGCTCGAACGGGTGGCCATCGCTGACGAACAAGGTCGCGTCTTTGCCCGGTGCGAGCGAGCCGAGGCGGTCGTCGACACCGAGGATCTCGGCGGCGTGCAACGTGATCGCCGCCAGCGCGCGCTGCGGATCGAGGCCGTAGGCGGCGGCCGTGGCGGCGTGGTAGGGAAGGTTGCGGTCGTTGCTGAACTCGTCGCCGGTCGCGATGCAGAAGCGCACGCCGGCGGCGGCGAGGTCGCGCGGGAGCGTGAACGCCTCGTCGTAGGCGGCGTCTTCCCGGCGTGGTAGCCGGTGCACGCCGTCGAGGACCACCGGTACGTCGTGGCGCCGCAGCAGTTCGGTGCAGGCGCGGACCTCGCGGCCGCCGACGATCACCACGCGCAAACCGCGTTCCGTGCCCCAGAGCACCGCCGACTCGATCTGTTCGGCGTCGTTGGCGAGCACGAACACCGGCACTTCACCGCGCAGGGCGGGCACCAGCGCCTGGTGGCGCACGTCGAGCGCGATCGTGGGATCGCTGGTGCGGGCCGCGAACCAGCGCTGCGCGGCCTGGAACGCCTCGTCGATGCGCTGGCGGTTGGTGCGCGCGCGCTTGGACGGGTCGTTCGCCGGGCTCGCGCTTGCACGATGCCGGAAGCGGAATCCGAAGGCCCGGGTTGACGGCCATGCCACTACCGGCCCGGCGTCCGCGCGCACCGTCATGTCCCGGTTGGTCCAGCCGTCGAGCTGGATCAGCGACGCGCGCCCCGGCATCAGCCCGCCGGTCGGAAACGTCAAGGCCGCCAGGACGCCGTTTTGACGCGCGACCGGGATCGCCGCCGAATCCGGATTGACCGCGGTCACGGCCAGGGCTTCCGGAGTCAGTTCGCCGGTCTCGTCGGTGTCGACGGTTTGCGGGACCGCGCCGATCTCGATCAGGCCGAGGCTGGTGTGCGCCGAGATCATGCCGGGGAACACGTGCTTGCCGGCGAGGTCGATGTGCACCGGCTTCGGTCGGTCGGCCGGCAGCTTCACGGACTCTCCGGCGGGCAGCACGCCGCCGATCACGCCGCGGTCGAACCAGATCGTGCCGCCGAGCACGATGCCGTGCGAAACGGTGTGGATGGTGGCGTTGTGCAGCACGACCGGAGCCGCTTGCGGGGCTCCCTTCGGCAGAAGGTCCTGGCCCGGGACAAGTGCGGGAAACGCCGCGAGCGAGGCGAGCACAGCGCACGACGAAAGCAAACGGCGGTGAATCATCGGCGGCCTCCCAAGTCATTCTTGCAGCAGTAGTCGGCGGAGTATTCCTCGGCGCGCCAGTAGGCGTCTTTGGGATCGCCTGGTTCGCTGTGGCGTTGTTTGCCCTTGGCGAGCGCGAGCTGCAGCAGCCGATGGCGCTCCGCGCCAATGGCGGCGCGCAATTCGCGATCGCGTTCGAGGGAGAACAGCAGGCGCCCGTCGACCCAAGTGCGTTCGCAGATCGCCGCGTAGCGCAGCGGGTGATCCGACCACAACACCAGGTCGGCGTCCTTGCCGTGGGTCAGCGAACCGGTGCGGTTGAATACCCCGAGCTGGATCGCCGGGTTGCGGGTCACGAACTGCAGCGCTTCGGCCTCGGGCACGCCGCCGTACTTGACCGCCTTGCCGGCTTCGGTGTTCAACCGCCGCGCGTGCTCGTTGCTGTCGCTGTTGAACGACACCACGACGCCGCGTTCGTGCAGGATCGCGCCGTTGTGGGGAATCGCGTCGTAGACCTCGAACTTGTAGGCCCACCAGTCGCTGAACGACGACGCGCCGACCGCCGACTTCGCGATCGCGTCGGCGACTTTGTAGCCTTCGAGAACGTGCTGGAACGTGCCGATCTTGATCGCGTACTCGTTGGCGAGTTCGCACAGCATGAAGATCTCGTCCTGGCGGTAGCTGTGGCAGTGGATCCAGCGCTGGCGCGCCAGCACTTCGGCGAGCGCCTGCAGCTCGAAGTCGACCCGCGGCGGCAGGACGCGGGCGCGTTCCTTCGGCGGCAGCTCGCGGTAGGCGGCGTGCCGCCGGGCGTAGTCCTCGGCGGCCGCGAAGCGGTCCCGCAGCAGCGCCTCGACGCCCATGCGCGTAGTCGGATAGCGCCGGTTCGGTTCGCCGCTGCGCCAGTTGACGCGGCGCGGGTTCTCGCCGAGGGCGAACTTGATGCCGGGTTTGGCGCCGACGAAGAACATGTCGTTCGGGTGTCTGACTCCGTAGCGCACCTTGACGGTGTTGCTCTGTCCTCCGATGGCGTTGGCGGAGCCGTGCAATTGGTTGACGGTGGTGACCCCGCCGGCGAGCTGGCGGTACCAGTTGACGTCGTCGGGGTTGACGACGTCCTGGATGCGCACCTCGCTGGTCACCGCCTGGCCGCCCTCGTTGATGCCGCGCGAGATGCCGGTGTGCGAGTGGCAGTCGATGATGCCGGGGGTCACGTGCTTGCCGGCGCCGTCGATCACGACGCAGTCGGCCGCCAGTTCGGGCAGGTCGGCGCGCGTGCCGGCGAAGCGGATCTTGCCGGCGACGACGTAGATCGCGCCGTCGTCGATGCGGCCGCGCCCGTCCATCGTCCACACGGTCGCGCCGACGATCGCGAACGTCTGTTGTTCGGGCAGTTCGACGAAGCCGTAACCGCCGAGCGGCGTCGGCAGCTCCGGCGGTGGGGGTGGTGAGGCGGCATCGGGAGCTTCCTCGGCCGCTTCATCCGCCGGGTGTGCCGGCGGTGCCGGTGTCGCCGTGACCGCGAGCGATCGGCCGTCGGTGGTGGTGCACTGCCCGCCGAGTCCTTCGTCTTCGCGGTGCAGCCGCAGCCAGCATTGCCCTTCGCCGAGCGCCTCGCCCTGCAAGCGGCACGTCACCGCGGCCGGCTGGCGGTCGACGCCGGTGACCTTCAGTTCGTCGTCGCCGAGCGTGACCGTGAGTTCCTTGCCGTCGATGGTCAGGGTCGGTGTGCCCGTGCCGGGGAACCCGGCGGTCCACGCCCAGGTGCCATCGAGCCCCTGGTCCTTCGGCTCGTTGATGGTGTGGCGGCGCCCGCCGATCCAGACGTCGCGCACCGTGGTCGCCGCAGCGAACAGCTCGCCGTCGCAGACCACCAGGTTGGCGAACTTGCCGACCGCGATCGTGCCGCAGTCGCGGTCGATACCGAGCAGCTTCGCCGGCACGGTGGTGACGGCAGCCAGCGCCTGCGTCGCCGTGACGCCTGCCGAACGAGCGTCCCGCACGCGTGCGAAGAAGTCTTTGCGGTCGTTCAGGCGCGCCGTCGTCCAGGCGATTTCCATGCCGGCGTCGAGCAGGCGGCGGCTGTTGCTCGGCGCCTGCTCCCATGACTGCAGTTGGCGCAGCGTGACCCGGTCGGCGGCGGCGGCGGTGCTGACGTCGGGTGGGTCGGGGAGCTGCAGCGGCACGACGATGGGAGCGCCGGCATCGGCCAGCGCCTGCAGCCGGCGGAACTCCATGCCGCTGCCGACGAGCACGGGTTGGCGGCCGAACTCCGCCGCCACCCGCAGGCAGCGCAGCGCCTGCAGTTCGTTGCGCGTGTCGAACCACAGCGGCAGCCGTCGCTGCGCGGCGATCGCGGCGAGCACGCGTGATGGCTGCGGTGCATCGGCGAGCAGCGCCGGGTCGCGCGCAACGGCCGCGCGGCAGCGTTCGTACCAATCCCCGTCCGACAGCGACTGCCGCAGCAGCGCGATCGCGCCCATCTCGCTCGATGGGTAGCCGCGGCGATTCGTCTGCAGCGAGGCGACCGCGTAGGCGCGATCGCGCACGATGCGCGGCGTGGTTTCGGCGGTTGGTTCGTCGAGCAGGATGACCGTGCTGGTGCCCTTCAAGATGCCGCCGGAAGGAGCCGCGGCCACCGCGGTGAATCCGAGCGCGCGCAACTGCTCACGCTCCTTCTCCGGCACCAGGGCACCGTCGAGCGCGCTGCGCTGCGGCTGCACCATCGGGTTCCAGTGCTTGTCGGTGGCGTCGTCGTCGAGCGCCGGCACGTCGGTCGGCAGGAACGGCTCGATCAGGCCCGGGTAGATCGAGAGCCCGGTGCAGTCGATCGCGGTCGCGCCGTCGGGGACGGCGACGTCGGCGCCGATGGCGGTGATGCGTCCAGCGCGCATCACCACCGTGGCGCCGTCGATCACTTCACCCGGTGCGGTGGTGACGCGGGCGCCTTGCAGCGCGAACCAATCGGGGTCGACCGGCCGGGGTCCGTTGTGTGGCGGACCCTGCGCGATCGCGGGCGAAGCCAGCAGGGCGAGGACGACGGTCTTGCCGATTCGCATGGCGGGAGCATACGTGGCGTCGGTGCGACTGTTGACCGGGTTTACCCGCTTCCGCGCGACGGTGCTGGATTGGTGCAATCGTTGCGCGTGTCGTAGCGCGTTGGTAGCAAGAGTGCCCTCGAGGCGCTCTATCACCGTTGCCAGGGCCGGCTGCGCGCGCATGCGGCGCGACTTCTCGGCAGCGGTTTGCGCGGTCGCCGGCGTTTGGAGCCCCTGTAGCAGTCGCGACCAAGAGGCCGGGATCACAGTTCGCTGTGGCGGGATCTGCGCCGGGTTGCGCATCCGTCGCTTGGCGCGCCTCCATCTGCAGGATCTGTCTCTCGAGATGCTGACTGGTATGTCGAGTGGGTGCGTGTTGGCAACGAGGTCAGGATCACCTATCAAGGAGTGCTCAACTCCACCTTGGATGATGCACAGCAGGCCTCGTCGGGTGGCGGCGTGACCCTGAACGACGGGAACGACACGACAGGAACTTGGAAACGCAAGTAGCACGTGCTGCCGGCCGTTCCCGCAGGATGCGGCCGGCTGTGATCGCGGTCCTGCTCGCAGCCGCCGGCATGCTCATCGTGGGTCTTGGTCGCGGGCCGGAAGTGGCACGCCCCAGCCCGGTGGTCGATGACGCCCCTGTATCCGATGGAGTCCCCGTGGCCGATCGGTCTGCGTCGGCGGAGGCAACCGGGGACAGGGCCCGTCTTCAAGCCCCGGCCGATGCGCACGAGCGGGAGGCCGCCGCGCCCGCGGCGGCGATCCGGGGGCGCGTGCTGTGGGCCGACGGGACGCCCGCCGAGGGAGTCCTGCTGTCGGGGCCGTTCGCACGGGAGGCGCGCTCGGCATCGGATGGATCCTTCCGTCTGGACCTGGTGGATGCTTACGGCGCCGGCCCCGAGCGTGAACCGATCGAGATCACAGCCCTCGCACCGTGCTGGGTCAAGGATCCGGTGAAGCTGCAGTGGCCTCCCGCTACCGCCGGGACCAATGTCGAATCGGGTCTTGCGACGCTGCGCATTCCCAATCGCATCGATGTCCGTATCCGTTGCCGCATCGACCCGCGCGTCGTTCTATGCATGCGTGAGGACGGGTATGTGCGAGTCGTGGTCACGGCCAGCGATGCGCACGTAGCGGTGTTTCCACCGAACGTCGCGTTCACGAGCTTCGATATGGATTCGGTGCCTTGCGATCACGTCCTTCAGATCACGGATTGTGACTTCATATCCGTCGCAGCCAAGGTGTCGGCGCGGAGTCATCGGGATCCTCTGACGGATCAGTACTTGGTCGCGGGATGGACGCGCCGCCTGGATCGTCATTCCCCTGGCGAACTCGCCATCTCCGTCGATGACCGAAACCTCCTCGAAGGCATCGTCGTCGACCATCTCGGCCGCCCGATCCCAGACGCGAAGGTGGACGTGTCTATCCCGGAGCCTGCATCCGCCACGGGCTTCGACACGACTTGGCTAGAGACCGGCGACCAAGGGCGGTTTCGTTTCTACGGTTCCCCGGGCGATGCCGTGCAGGTGGTCGCGCGCCATGTCGGCGCCGAAGCGGCGTCGGTCGATGCGGTCGTCGGCGGCGAGGTCGCGCGCGTCTCGGTCGATCTGAGCGGCCATGTCGAACTGCGCGTCACGAAGGGGGGCATGCCCGTAACCCACTACCTCTGTGGCACCCGATCGTGGCTGTTCGGGGAGCAGAAGCCGCCCGATCTGTCGCGCCACGACGACGGAAGGTCCTGGCTTCCCCACCTGGCGGATGGGCAGAGGCTCTTCCTCACCTGGCGCGACGGCGCCCGTTGGCGAGAGCAGGAACTGCCGCGAGCGTTGCTCCAACCCCGGCGGCGCGGTGAGCCGGCAACCGTCGATACCCTGGATCTACCGGATGTACCGCTGGGCACCCTGCGAATCGCGGGCCTCGACAAGTGGCGGAAATGCCGCGTTTCTTTGGAACTGCTTTCGCCGCGATCCAGCTTGCCGAGAGGATCACAGGGCGCCGGCTTCTGGAAGGGGGCTGAGCCCAGGTTTCTCGGTGTGCCTGCTGGTCGGTATCGACTGACAGTGAAGGAGCTCCGCAAAGGCCAAGGGCGGTTCGAAGTCTTTGCTTCCGAGCTGACGCTCGACGGCACCGACAGGACCATCGACGTGGCCGGCGGCCTACGCCGATAGCGGGCAGCGCCTGTCCAGTCGCGGTGGGGCGCCCGAAACGTGGGCGCGCAGTTCGCGTCCGCTCACTCCGACGACTTCCCCGGGTAGAGCCAACGCCACGCCGCCCTGGCGGTGCGGGTGATGTCGGCCAGGATCAGATACAGGCACGGCACCAGCACCAGCGAGATCAGCGTCGCGAACAGCACGCCGAACGCCAGTGAGACGCCCATCGGGATCAAGAAGCGCGCCTGCACGCTCTTCTCCAAGAGCAGGGGCAACAGCCCGAAGAACGTCGTCAGCGAGGTCAGCAGGATCGGGCGGAAGCGAGCCGCGCCGGCGGTGCGCACCGCGTGCAGCAGGGAGTCGTGTTGATCGCGGCGTTTGTTGATCCAGTCGACCAGCACGATGTTGTCGTTGATCACGACGCCGGACAGTGCGACGACGCCGAACAGCGACAGGATGCTGAGGTCGAAGCCGGTGAGCAGGTGACCGATCACGGCGCCGACCAAGCCGAACGGGATCGCGATCAGGATCAGGAATGGCTGCAGGAAGCTGCGCAACGGGATTGCGATCAGCGCGTACATCGCGCACAGCGCGATCACGAAGCCGCCGGCGAGCGAGATCAGCAGCTCGGTCTTCTTCTTCTGATCACCCTCGAACGCCCAGGTAAGGCCATCGTGGCGCGAGACCAGCGCCGGCAGTACTTCGTCGCGCAGCCGCGCGTTGATCGCCTCGGCGCTGGCGTTGGGGTCGTTCTCGTCGATTTCGCCACTGACTCGCAGGGCTCGCTTCTGGTCGACGCGCGTGATCATCGAGAACGATCGGCCGGTGCGGATCTCGGCGACGGTCGCGATCGGGATCTCGTCGCCGCTCGCGGTGCGGATCATCATTTCGTCGAGGTCCCGCAGCGAGCGCCGCTCCTGTTCGGGATAGCGCACCATCACCTTGACGTCGTCGCGACCGCGCTGGATGCGCTGCGCCTCTTCGCCGTAGAATGCCTGCCGAACTTGGCGGGCGAGGTCCCGCTGGCTGACGCCCAGCGGCTCGGCCGAGGGTTTGATGCGCAGTTCGAGTTCGCGCTTGCCGAGGCGGAACGAGTTGGTCACGTCCTTGATCTCGGGCATCGAGCGCAGTTCGTGCTCGAGTTCGTCGACGGCGGTCTGCAGCACGTCCATGTCGGCGTGGTAGAGCTCGACGTCGATGTCCTTGCCGGTGCTGAAGAACGAAGTCGTGTAGGTCAGCTCGACCGCGTCCGGCACGTCGCCGACCCGCTCCCGCAGTCGGCTCATGATCTCGTCGGAAGAGGGCGCGCGCAGCTCGGAGACGAGCAGTTGCAGGTTCAGCTCGCCGAGGTGCGAGCCGGACTGGAACCTGGCGTCGCGGTTGCCGCCGTTGCGTGCCTGCTCGCGTGCATACGGTTGCGAGCCGACGGTGGCCATCATGTGTTGCAGCACGGTGCCGTCGCTGGGCTGCTCGCGGTCGAAGGCCGCGCAGACCTCGCGTGCGGTGCTTTCGATGCCGGCCAGGACGGAGCGGGTGCGAGCCACTGGGGTGCCTTCCGGCATCGTCAGCGAAACCACGATGTTGTCGCCCTCGACGGTGGGGAAGAACACGAATCGCGGCGTGCCGGCGCCGACCATTGCACCGGTGACGACCAGCACGGCGAGTGCGGCTGCGATGGTGGTGTAGCGCCAACGCAGGCACAGTTCGAGGAGCGGTTGGTAGATGCGGCGCACCAACCAGTCGAGCGTCGACTGCACCACTCGTTGCACGCCCGCGAGTGCGCGTGCGCCGATCCACGGCCGCTCGGCGACCCGGTCGCCCATCAGCGTCAGGTGCGACGGCAGGCACAGTTGCGACTCGATCAGGCTCAGCGACAGTACTGGCAACACGATCAACGGGATCACCCGCCAGATCTGTGCGTCGGATCCCGGGACCGAAAACAGCATCGGCAGGAACGCGACGATCGTGGTCAGAACCGAAGCGAACACCGGATGGCGGACCTCGCGGCTGCCGCGCAGCGACGCCAGCAGCGGGCTCGCGCCGAGCTGCCGGTGCCGGGCGATGTTCTCGCCGACGACGATCGCGTCGTCGACGACGATGCCGAGCACCAGCAGGAACGCGAACAGCGAGATCATGTTGATCGACACGTCGGCGATCGGCATGAACGCGACCGCGCCGAGGAACGCCACCGGGATGCCGACCGCGACCCACATCGCCAGGCGGAGTTGCAGAAACAGCGCCAGGATCACGAAGACCATCACCAGGCCTTGTGCCGCGTTGCGCATCAGCAGGCTGATGCGGCTCTTCAGGATCACCGACTCATCCTTCCAGGTGGTCATCGTGACGCCCGCGGGCATCGCCGCCCGGCCGTGATCCGCGACCCAGCGCTTGACCGCTTCGGTGATCACGATCGCGTCTTGGTCGCCGACCCGGAACACCTTCAGCAGTGCCGCTGGCTGGCCGTCGAAACGCGATTCGAGGTCCTCGTCGGCGAAGCCGTCGACGACGCGCGCGACGTCGCCGAGTCGGACCTCGCTACCGTCCGGGCCGGCCAGCAGTGTCAGTCGCTCGAACTCGGGCCCGCGGTACGCCTGCCCTTGGATGCGCAGCAGGGTCTGCCCGTCGTCGGTCTTGATGGCGCCAGCCGGCAGGTCGAGGCTGCTGCGGCGGATGGCGTCGGCGACTTGGTCGAAGGTCAGCCCGTAGCGGCGCAGTTGGGCTTCGCCGACTTCGACCGAGATCTCGTAGTCGCGCACCGCGGCGAGTTCGACCTGCGAGATCTCTGGCAGGTCGGTCAGCGCGTCGCGCGCCTGTTCGGCCAAGCGCTTGAGCGGCGCTTCGCCGATGTCGCCGGAGATCGACACGTTGATGACCTCCTTGCGCATCACCAGGCGCGACACGATCGGTTCTTCGATCTCGCCGGGGAAGTTGGTGATCGCGTCGACGCGGTTCTTGACGTCGTCGAGCACCCGCTCGATGTCGGCATCCTGTAGCGCCTCGACCACGACGGTGCCCGTGCCCTCGCCCGCATTCGAGGTCACCTTGTCGACGCCGGTCACGCTGACCACCGCCTCCTCGATCAACTGGCAGACGCCGAGCTCGACCTCGGTGGGGGTCGCGCCGGGATAGACGACTGCGACCGTGACGATGTTGGGTTCGATCTCGGGGAACACTTCGCGCCGCACGCGGCCGGTCAGCAGCGCCGCCGCTCCCGCGACCACGAACGACAGAGCCAGCAATGTGGCGGCGACGTGGTTCTGGGTGAACATCGCGAAGAAGCCGCGCTTCTCCGCTGCGGGCACCGTCGGGTCGTCGCGCATCACTTCTCCTCCGCCGACGGTGCGACGGTCGCGCTCGCCAGGCGCACACGCATGCCGTCGACCGGTGCCTGCAAGTTGCTGAGCAGGACCAGTTCACCGGCGTGCAGCCCGCCCTGCACGATCACGTGGCCGCGACCGGCGCGCAGCACGTCGACCTTGCGTTGGTGCAGTTCCGGCACGAACAGCGGCAGCCAGCCGAACTGCATCGGGCGGTGAACGACCAGCCAGACGTGGTCACCGCCGTGCAACGCGCTGCGCGGCAGCACGAACACGCCGTCGGCCGTGTGGCCTCGGATCTCGGCCTCGACGAACATGCCGACCAACAGCGGTGCATCGTCGCGCGCGCGCACCCGCGCGATGGCCGTCAGCTGGCGGGTCTTGCGGTCGAGTTCCCCCTCGACGCGCACGATGCGGCCGGTCCAGGTTCGTCGGCTGCCGGCGAACTCGGTGGACAAGGTGACTTCGGGGCCCTCGTCGTTGCTGGCGGTCAACGGCAGGTCGAGGAAGGCGGCATCGTCGAGCGAGATC
>DRKG01000474.1 GCA_011051855.1 bacterium
GGTTACCTGCCGCACGACTGCCACATCGTGCGCGCACCGGACGGCGGCATGGGGCTCTACGCGGTGTCGTCGGTGCGTTGGGTCGGGGCCTACGAGCCGGCCTACCGCGTCGAGCCGGCGCTGCTGACCGAACTTGCCTCGGGCAAGCCGATGCCGACTCGTCGCTACAACATGGTGATGGTGGACAAGCGCAACGACAAAGACGCGCTCGCCGCCAAGATCGCCGCGATGGGAGGCGAGATCGTCAACCGGCACATCGGCGGCCTTTTGTTCACCGCCAATCTCGACCGGCGCCAACTGCTGCAGGCGGCGCGCCTCGACGAGGTGCTGTGGATCGACGTCGACACCGATCTCGAGCTGGACATGGACAACGCCCGCATCCAGGGCGGTGCCAACTACATCGAGACGGTCGGCGGCTACACCGGCAGCGGCATCCGCGGCCACGTCTACGAAGGCGTCGAGGCCACGCACCCGGACTTCACCACGCCGTTCACGCAGGTCGGGCCCGCCGCCTGTAGCGGCGCTGCCAGCCACGGCCACTGCACCGCCGGCATCGTCTTCGGCAACGGCACCAGTGCTCCGCAGGCGCGCGGCATGGCGCCTGACGCGGTCGGCTTCTTCACCAACTACCTGTCTTCGACCAACTCGACCTGCGCGACCTCGCCGTCGCGCAACTCGATCATCAACACGGTCGTGAACACGAACAACTGCATGTTCACCACCGCGTCGTGGGGCAACGCACGCACGTTCTTCTACACCTCGGTCTCGGCCGACGCGGACGACATCGTGTTCGACCACCGCATCCCGTGGACGCAGAGCCAGTCGAACGCCGGCAACCAGGACTCGCGCCCGCAGGCGTGGGCCAAGAACGTCATCTCGGTGGGCGGCGTCTACCACTTCAACAACAGCAACCCGGCCGACGACGCTTGGAACGGCGGCGGTTCGACCGGTCCGGCGCAGGATGGGCGCAGCAAGCCCGACCTCGCCGCCTACTACGACTCGGTCTGGACCTCGGACCGCACCGGTTCGGCCGGCTACTCGGCCGGCAACTCGTACACCAGCTTCAGCGGCACCTCGGCCGCGACGCCGATCGTCGCCGGCCACAACGCGCTGGCGATCCAGATGTACACGGACCACATCTTCGACGTGCCGCCGCGCGTGCAGGGCGGTTCGCGGTTCGACAACCGTCCCTACGCGCAGACGTTGAAGGCGTTGCAGATCGCCTGTGCCGACATGTACACGCCGACGGCGACCAACAACCGGCGCGAACACGTCGGCTGGGGCTTCCCGAGCCTGCGCAACATGTGGGACCGCCGCCACAAGATCTCGATCATCCCGGAAGACGTCACCATCACGCAGGGTGCGACCCGCACGTTCCAGTACGAGGTCGATCCGGGCGAGTCGATCGTCAAGTTCGTGATGACCTACCTCGATCCGGCCGGCAACCCGGCGGCCGCGTTCGACCGCGTCAACGACCTGACGATGCGCGTGATCCAGCCGAACGGGATCTCCTACTGGGGCAATCGTGGTCTCGACGGTGCCGGCCAGACCAACCAGTCCGCGAGCGGCGGTTCCGCCGATACGCGTGACACGGTCGAGTGCGTGGTGCGCAACAACCCGATGGCCGGTGTCTGGACGGTGGAGATCACCGCGCCGACGCTGACTACCGATGCGCACCTCGCGACCGGTGCGACGGACGCGACCTTCGCGCTGGTCGTCAACGGCGGCCGCCGCGTCTACAACTCGGGCTGTGCCAGGTACCTGCCTGACGCCAGCACGACCTACGGTTCGGGCAACTACTTCCCGTGGGGCGGCTACACGCCGACGTCGGCGGACACGGTCTACGCTTCGAACAACGGCGGCGCGGTCGGTGGCGCCGTCTACTTCGACGTCACCGTTACGTCGCCGGTGTGGATCCACAGCCTGGAGGTCAACGTCGGTAGTGGGGTCGCCGTCGGCGACGACATCATGCTGGACCTCTACACGAGGAACGGCTCCTACGCCGGCAATGAGACCAACGCTTCTGCCTGGACGGCTCGTTCGGCCGGCAAGGGTGTCGCTGAGGCGACCGACACACCGAGCCAGGTGGATCTGGCACAGCCGTTCCGGCTCGGCACCGGCACCTACGGCTTTGCGGTCGTGGCCAACAACTTCAACCACCGCTACACCAACGGGGCCAACAGCTATACGACCGGCGCGGTGACGATCGACACCGGCACGGCGACCAACGTGCCGTTCACCGGATTGGTGTTCAGTCCGCGCACGGCCAACGTCACCGTCAAGTTCCGCACGGCGACCCAGCAGGCGCAGAACATGCGCTACCAGACGATCCTGCGCAGCGACGAGCTCGGTGGCCCGGGTGTGATCACGGGGTTGGCGTTCTCGGGGCAGAGCAACGGCCGCCACTACAACTCCAACCTGCAGATCCGCATGGCGCACCAGCCGGCGGGCTACACCCTTTCGACGACGTTCAGCAGCAACATCTCCGGCAGCACGCTGTGCCTCAACGCCAACAGCTACTCGTGGCACTACGCCGATGGCCAGTGGCGCAACGTCGGCTTGCAGACGCCGTTCAGCTACGACGGCACCAGCGACGTGGTGGTCGAGATCATCGCGCGCGGCAACGTGCAGACGTCGACAGGTAGCGGTGTCGGTCCGTTCGAAGTCGATCCGAACCGCGAACGCGTCTATGCGTCTTCGTGGGACCTGCTCAGCCCGTTCAGTGGCTCGTACTCGTCGAGCAGCGCGTTGCGCATGCGGGTCGAGTTCGGCTGTGCCAACGCCAACGAGGTAGGCGCCAGTTGCGGTGCACTCGAAGCCGACCACATCGGCAGCTCCGTGCTTGGGTCGACGTTCTTCTACCGCGTCAACAACGCGACGCCGAACTTCGTCGCGTTCCTCGGGCTCGGCACCAACGCCGCCATCCCGTATCCGTTGTCGCTGACCCCGGTGGGCTTCACCAACTGCCAGGCGTTCAGTCAGTCGCTGGTGCTGGTTTCGTCGCCGACGAACGCGGTGGGCAGCGCGACCTACAGCGTGCCGGTGCCGAACCAAGCTTCGCTGATCGGCTACCGGATGTATGGCCAGTGGGTCGGCATCGACACCTCGGAGCCGGGTGACCTGACGTTCTCGAACGCGACGTTCCTGACCGTCGGCGGGCTGCCGTAGTTCGGCTCTGCGGAGACCCGTGAACTGCGGGGCACGCCGGCTGTGGCTGGCGTGCCCCGCGGCTTTGTACCCGTGCCTCCCGGAGTAGCAGTTGCGGGCCGGGTGGTGCCGGCGCTACCGTCTCGGCCCGCATGTACGCAAGCAACGAGCTCAAGAAGGGCGTCGTGATCGAACTCGACGGCGCGCCCTGCATCGTCGAGAACACCCAGGCTGCATCGGGTGGCGCCCGCGGCGGCACGACCACCTACCACGTGCGGGTGCGCAACCTGAAGACCGGGCAGCGGCTGGAGAAGTCGTGGCGCGCCGGCGAGATGGTGCCCTCGGCCGACGTCGAACGTCGGCCGGTGCAGTTCCTCTACGACGAGCCGGGTATGAGCCACTTCATGGACGGCGAGAGCTTCGAGCAGTTCGCGTTCCGCCACGAGGACATCGAGTGGGAGCGCAAGTTCCTCAAGGAGGGCCTCGAGGAGCTGCGTGCGCTGTTCTACAACGGCCAGGCGATTGCGCTCGAACTACCGGCTACGGTCGCGCTCGAGATCACCGAGACGATGCCCGCGGTGAAGGGCAACTCGGCGACGTCGCGCAGCAAGCCGGCGACGCTCGAGACCGGCTATGTCGTGCAGGTGCCGGAGAACGTCGAGCAAGGGCTGCGCGTCAACGTCGACACGCGCACCGGTGAATACCTGGGCCGGGCCAAGGGCTGAGTCGGCCGAGCTCCGCCCGACCGCAGTCTGCCGGCAGAGCTACCCGCGTCCGTTCGGGTAGAGCACGACCTTCTGTTCGAGACCCTGACCGAAGCGCTCGACGCCGGTGCGGAACTCGGTCAGCGGGAGCTCGGCGGTGACCAAGTGGCTCACGTCGAGGCCGCGCTGCAGGAGGTCGAGCATCTGCTCCCAGGTGCGGAACATCTCGCGGCCGATCACCGCGTGCATGGTCAGGCCCTTGAAGATGAAGTTCTTCGAGAATCCCTCGATCGCGACCGAGTCGCCCTTCGGCAGGCCGAGGTTGACGACGTGGCCGGCGGGCCGGGTCATCTGGATGGCGTTGTTGATGCCGACCGGGTGGCCGGAGATCTCGAGCGCGACGTCGACGCCGCCGTGGGTCCGGTCGACGATCGTCTGCACCGGCTTGTCGCGCCCGTCGACGACCGTGACGCGATCGGTCAGCTCGCGGCGGATGATCCACGCCCGCGCCCGGGCCAGCGCCTTGTCGGCGACGTCGACGACGTAGATGCGCTCGGCGCCTTCGAATGCGGCGATCTCGCCGCACATGGCCCCGATCGGGCCGAAGCCGATCACCGCGACCTTCTGCTGCTGCACCGGCACCTTCATCGTCGTGTGCACGGCGTTGCCGAGCGGGTCGAGGATCGCGGCGACCTTGACCGGCAGGTCTTTCGGCAGACGCACGACGTTGCCGGCGGACACGACCACGAACTCGGCGAACGCGCCGTCGAGATTGATGCCGCGGATGCGCGCCGTCGCGCAGGCGTGGTAGGCCCGGTTGCGGCACGCCGGGCATTCGCCGCAGATCTCGTGCATCTCCGCGCTCACGTACGCGCCGAGCGGACACTTGGCCTCGTCGACGCCGTCGCCGAGCTTGTCGATGTGGCCGCAGAACTCGTGGCCCAACGTCACCGGTGGCGCGATCAGGGCGTCCATCGACGGATCGCCCGAGCAGATGTGCACGTCGGTGCCGCAGATGCCGGCGGCCGCGACCTTGATGCGCACCTCGCCCGGGCCGGGTTCGGGTACGGCCAGATCGGAGCGCAGCCGGTAGTGGCCGGGAGAGGACAGTTGCACGCCTTGCATCGACGTCATGGCAGAGGGGGCCGCCGGTGGCGGGCCCGGCATTGTGCGGATACAACCCGGCGAACGCCACCAAGGAGATCCGCGATCTACCGACTGATCCCATTCGTTTCGCTGTTGCCGTTGCTGTCGACCGCGTGCAGTGCGCCCCCCGAACCGACGCCGCCGTTGGTGGCGCGGCCGGTGGTAGAACTCGCGCGCTGGAACGTGTCGGCGGGCGGCCGAACCCTCGGCCAGATCGCGCGGCTCCAGATCCAGGACCCGGCGGGCCCGATCGTGTTCTACCGGATCACCGATCGCGCCGGCCGCCACGTGGGCGACGCCAGCGAGGCGGGGCGATTCTCGCGGCGGCGGCCGGACTTCCTCGGTGGCGACGAAGACCTCGGCGTCTGGTCGCTCGAACGCGGGTTGGCCCTGTTGTTCGATGCCTCGGCACCGGTGGCACTCGTGCCGGTTCCGGTCGACGGCGACTTTCGCAAGGACCGCTGATCCGCGCTCTGGTCCATCGGGGGCCGGGGCCTACAGTGCGCGTCGATGAACGACCGCCCGAGCCGTCCCGTTTCCCAGAGCCGCGTCGAGATGACCGAGATCGTCATGCCCAACGATGCCAACCCGCTGGGCAACGCGATGGGCGGGCAAGTGATGCACTGGATCGATGTCTGCGCCGCGGTCTCGGCCGGCAGGCACGCGCGCACGCCGGTGGTGACGGCCAGCGTCGACAACATCGACTTCCACAACCCGGTTCCGGTCGGCGGCGTGCTCGTGCTGCTCGCGTCGGTCAACTACGCCGGCAAGACGTCGATGGAGGTCGGCGTCAAGGTGTGGCACGAGGAGCGCCGGACCGGTGACCGCAAGCACGTCGTCTCGGCGTACCTGACGTTCGTGTCGCTCGACCCAGAGACCGGCAAGCCGCGCATGGTGCCATCGGTTCGGCCGGAGACCGACGAACAGAAGCGCCGCTATGCCGAAGCGCAGAAGCGCCGAGAACTCCGCCTCGAGCAGCGAAAGACGAAGACGTAGCTCGCTGGAGCCGCGTCCTCAGAACCACTCGGGGACCTGCTCCGGGTCGAGTCCCATCGCCTGCAGGATCAGTTGCTGCACGTACTCGGGATCGACCGAGAACTCCTTCAGAGTCTCGTAGCACGAGCCCGCCTTGATCGACAGCACGGCCAGCGCCATGTGCTCGGGCAACACCTTCTTGCTGCCGAGGTCTCGCGCGGCGTCCTTTGCGCGCTCGAAGACGGTCAGGCAGTGGCGGTTCCACGGGCCGTTCGGAACTTCCGGTTCGCGCGGCAGGCTCTCGACGTATCCCGAGAACATGTCGGGGTCGACGTTGAGGTCCTTGAAGATGTGGTGCAGGCAGACGCTCTGGTCGACGGTCAGTCCGTAGATCAGGTGCCCGGTCGCGACCGATTCGTCACCGAGCCGCTGCGCCAGTTCTTCGGCCTGCTTGGTGGCCAGGACGGTCTTGTCGTCGAAGTCCTCGAACATAGGGGGCCGAAAAGGGTAGCCAGCGGATCGCCGTTCCGCCACCGGGTTCCCGGTCGACGGTGCCGTATGATCGGCGCGTGGCCGGTTGCCCGCGCACGATCCTGCACGCCGACATGGACGCGTTCTACGCGGCGGTGGAGCAGCGCGACCGGCCCGAACTGCGCGGTCGGCCGGTGATCGTCGGCGGCGACGGGCCGCGGCAAGTCGTCAGCACCGCCAGCTACGAGGCCCGCCGGTTCGGGGTGTGCTCGGCGATGCCCGGAAGGCGGGCGCGCCAGCTCTGCCCCGATGGGATCTTCGTGGTGCCGCGCATGGCGGTCTACGCGCGCATCTCGGCGCAGATCCACGGAGTGTTCGAGCAGTTCACCGACGCCATCGAACCGCTGTCGCTCGACGAGGCGTTTCTCGACGTGACCGGCAGTCGGGCGCTGTTCGGCGACGGGCGCACGATTGCCGAGCGCATCCGACGGGAGGTTCGCGAACGCACCGGGCTCAGCGTATCCGTCGGCGTCGCCACGTCGAAGTTCGTCGCCAAGGTCGCCAGCGACCTGCGGAAACCCGATGGGCTGGTGGTGGTCGAGCCCGGCGCCGAGAAGGCCTTTCTCGCCGGGCTGCCGCTGTCGCGGCTGTGGGGAGTCGGCCCGAAGACGCGCGCGCGGCTCGAACGTTCCGGCCTGCGCACGATCGCCGACGTGCAGAGCAGGACGCGCGAGCAGTTGTGCTCTGCGTTCGGCGACCACCTCGGCGAGCACCTGTTCGTGCTGGCAAACGGCCTCGACGAGCGCCCGGTCGAACGTTCGCGCGCGGCGAAGTCGATCGGGCACGAGATGACCTTCGCCGAAGACCTGCACACGGCCGAGGCGGTCCGGGAGCTGTTACTGCGGCTCAGCGAGATGGTCGGGCGGCGGCTGCGGCGCGCCGGAAGGCGTGCGTCCGTCGTGCGGCTCAAACTGCGGCACCCACCGTTCGCAACCTTGCATCGCCAGCGCAAGGTCGCGCCGACCGCCGACGACCTCGAACTCTACCGCGTCGGCTGCGAACTGCTGGCTGAGGCATGGGATGGCCGCCGTCCGGTGCGGCTGCTCGGCGTGACCGGGGCCGAGCTGATTGCAGCCGATGCGCCGGCCGCGCGCGACCGCCCGCGCCAGCTGTGTCTGTTCCACGCCTCGGGCGAAGCCGGAGAACGCGCCGGCGAACGCGATCGGGCCGGCACCGCGACCGACTCGCAGCGCGAGCGTCTGTTGCGCGCGATCGACGCGATCCGCGACCGACACGGCGAGCACGCCGTGCACCGCGGTGGCCGACGGCGACCGTGATCCGCTGGGCATGGCCCGCCTGCGCATCGTCCGCAGCGCCGCAGGATAGCGGTCAGCGCCGGAACCGCGGTCGGTATCCCTTGGTCAGTTGCATCGTGCCCATCGTGACCAAGACCGCGGCGCCGAGGCGCGCCTGGCTGCGCGGCTTCTTGACGCGCAGGTCGAGTTCCTTGCAGCGCTGCACCATCGCGTCGATCGTCTGGTCGACGAGGTAGCGGTACTGGCCGGTCAGTGCCGACACCTTCTTGCGCAGCGACTGACGCTCGCGCCGCAGGAACGTCGCCGCGCGCTCGCGCCGCCGTGCGTCTTCGGGCGCGTCGAACAGCATGCGGAGTTCGTGGTCGAGGCGCGTGCGTCGGTTGCGCGCCATCGCCGCCTTCTTGGCGCGGTAGTAGTCGCGCAGCGTGACGCGCTGGCGAGGCAGCGACTCCGGCCGGTCGCGGCTGGTGTGCACGGGCCTCTCGCGGGCGACCTCCTGCACGAGCTCGTCGACGCGCCAGAGCTTTCGCAGGGCCGGCCAGCCATCGTAGGCCTTCTGCCAGGCCGACTTGGGGGCCAACCAGACCGCGAAGCTCTCGGCGTAGTCTTCCGCCGGATGGCTCTGCGCGTACCACTGGCCGAGGTGTAGCACGTAGTTCTTGCTGGTCGGGTTGACGCGATAGGCGGCGCGATACGGGGCGCTGTATGGGCCGAACGTCGACCGCCAGTCGCTGCGCCGGTGCAGGTCATAGGCATTGTCGAGCGCGTGGCCGGCTTCGTGGCGCAGCAGCTTCATGCACCACGAGTGCGTGCTGCCCTCGGCCTCGAACATCTGGCTGTGTTCGAGGCGCACCAGCCGCGGATGGGCCAGGTAGAACGGCACGGCAAAGCCGGTCGAGCCCTCCGGCGTGAACCAGTCGGTCGACAGCCATGTGTACGGGCGGAACCGCACCTCCTTGCGCGCCAGTTCGTCGTGCAGTTGCTCGATGCGCCGTTCGAGCGCGGTGCCTTCGATCGACAGTTCCAGGTCGCAGAGCCGCACGTCGAGCAGCTCTTCGGTGGGCAGATCCTGCCACCAGGGGTTCGGTGGGTTGGTTGTTCGGCGCTTGGACACGGTCTGGGAGGGCAACCAGGATAGGTAGGCGAACGGGGGCGCAAAGGGGGCGTCGCCGTCGCCGCCGCGGGGCCGGGGCGGGGCGAGTCGGAGAGCTCGGTGGCAACGGCATCTGCGGAGACTTGCTGCGCGACGTCATCGGGCCGATCTCCCGACGTTTTCCGGGCGGCGCGCGGCCCATCCCGGGTTCATGGCCCGGGCGCATCCGGCCACGGCGGTGATCGGTTTGTTACGATCGGCGGCCATTCATGGCCCTGTCCGTCCTGTCGCTGCCCACGCTGGTGCTGAACCGCTCGTGGATCGCCATCGATACCACCTCGGTCGTCGACGCGATGCGCCTCTTGTTCAAGGGCTCGGCTCTGGCGGTCCGGCCCGAGAACTACGAGACGCACGCGTTCGAGTCGTGGGCGGATCTGGCGGTGGAACCGGACGAACCGCACATCCGCACCGCGCGGCTGCGGATCCGCGTGCCCGAGATCATCGCCCTGACCGGATACGACAGGGTGCCCAAGCGCGCGGTCGCGTTCACACGCCGTCACCTGTTCGATCGCGACCGGCGTCGGTGCCAATACTGTGGCTGCACGCCGGGCACCTCCGAGCTGACCATCGACCACGTCGTGCCGAGGTCGCGCGGCGGACTGAGCACGTGGACCAACTGCGTGCTCGCCTGCGTCGCGTGCAACCGGCGCA
>DRKG01000475.1 GCA_011051855.1 bacterium
AGCGCCGACGCCGTCGCCGCCGAGGCGCACACCCTGCACGGTCGCATCCTGCTCTACCTCGGCCAGGCCGCCGACTGTGCCCGCCACCTGGCCTCCGCCCGCCGACGACTGCCGGACCAGCCCGAGGACCTGCGCTGCCACTTGTGGATCGACACCGCCCGCGGCGAGGCGCTCGCCCACCGCTACGCGCACGCGCTGCGCACCCTCGGCGAGATCGAGAAGTCCACCCCCGTGCGACACCATCCGCGCGCCCGCCTGCGCTTCCACCTCTACCGCGGCCACGTGCGCGTCCTGGTCGGCGACCCCGACGCGGGCCAGGATCTGCGCCTGGCGCGCGACGAAGCCGGTCGCCTGCACCTGCCGGTCTACGGCGCGCGCGCGGCGCTGTTCCTCGGCGAACGCGCCTTCTGGCGCGGGCAGGACGAAGAAGCCCGCGGCCACCTCCAGCAGGCCGTCGGGCTGGCGCAAACGGCTCGCGACCGGCTCGGCGAAGCGCTCGCCCGCGTGCACCTGCTGGAGTTGGGCGAACCGGCCGAGGATCTCGATCGCACCGTCGACGAACTCGACCTGCCGGAGATCCGCGCTGCCTGGCTGCTCGCGAACCTCAGCCTGGGTCGCGACACCGACGACGCACCCGCACGGCTCGAACAACTGCTGGCAGGCTTCGACCTGCCGCTGCCCCTGCACCTGCGCGCGCTCTACTGGCTGCAACGGCCGGCCTCGGCGCGGGCGCTGATCCGCCGTGTCGGCCAGCGCATGCCGCAGCGCGCCATGCGCCAGCGGTTCCTGAAGGCCTGGCAACGCCCGCCGCGGGTGCGCCGATGACGACGCCCGGCAGGTTGCGCACCGAAGCGCCCACGGTTCTGATCCTGCGAGCGACCGTCGGGCCGATCCGGCGAACGACGACGTAGAGCCCCCTGCCGTGCCACGCAAACAGCTACTCTCCGCCTGGATCGTCACCGCCCTTCTGGCCGGGGGGATCCTGTGGCAGGTGCTGGCCGGCGGCGACACGCCGCCGACCCCGGCGCCGCCGACGGACGGGCCGAATCCGGCGGCCGCCGAGCCCGCGACCGCGGAGGACGGTGCGCGCGACGGGCAGCAGACCGAGGGAGCGCTGGCCCCGGCCGGTGGCGAATCCATCGTCCGGGTCGAAGTCGCCGGGAACGACGGCTCGGGCGAATGCGTGCTCGAGCTTTCGGTTCGCGTCGAGCAGGACGGCCGCCGCCGGCCCGCCCCCTTCGTCGACTGCCGGCTGCGCTTGCTCGGCGAGCCGCCGTTCGACGTGTTTGCGCGCACCGACGCCCGCGGCATGGCGTTCTTCACCTTCACCGGCGGCGACGGCCGTTCGGTCGCCGCGACCAGCGGCCTCGGCGGCAACGCGGTGGCGGTGCTCGCTGCCGGCAACCGGGTGCCGCTCACGGTGACGGTGCCGGCACGGGCCGTGGCGGCGGGGCGGGTCGTCGACGCAACCGGCGGGGCGGTCGCCGGCGCGGACATCGTGCTGCTGCACTGGCCGCGCGACGATGCCGACGTGGCCGATCCGTGGCGCGTCGGCCGCTCCGACGAACACGGTCGCTTCCGGATCCCGGTCGCGGTCGGCGGCCGCATCGCAGCGCAGCACGACGTCTTCGGCGCCTCGCCGATGTTCCTGCTGCGCACCACCCGCCCGCCGGCCCAACCGCTCGCCCAGACATTCGAACTGGTGCTGCCCGGGGAAGCCGGAGCCGTCGCCGGCATCGTGCGCGACCCCTTCGGGCACGTCGTGGCCGACGCCGAAGTCTCCTTGCGCAGGAGTGCGCCGGCGAAAGACGCCGAGCTGGCCGCTCCGCCGCGTCTGGTCCGTACCGGCAAGGACGGTCGCTTCCTGCTGCGGGCGCTGTCGCCCGGAACGATGCAGTGGGTCGCGCGCGCCACCGGCTTCGGCTGGCAACGGGGCACGATCCGGGTCTCGGCAGGCCGTCCCGCGACGCTGATCATCGACCTGCCGGCGGCGGCGGTCGTGACCGGTACGGTGCGCGATCATCCCGGCGGCCCCGCGGTGGCCGGTGCGGTGGTGACGACCGGCCAGCCGGGCGACCTCGACTACCGCGCCGCGAGCACCGCGGCGGACGGCAGCTTCGCGCTCACGGACCTCGGCACGGGCGTGCTGGAGATGGCCGCGCGAGCCGGATCGCGCACGGTCCGCCACACCCTCGATCTGCGGCCGGGCGGCGTCGCGACCTGGGATCCGGTGCTCTCGGCGGCAGCCGTCACCCCCGAGCTGAACGGCGAGATCGTCGACCACGAGAACCGGCCGCTGGCCGGCTGGCGCATCGTCGTGCGCCAGCCCGACCAGGATCCGATCGCGACCGAGAGCGACGAGGGCGGCGCATTCCTGCTACCGGTCCGACGGGTCGAGGGCCTCGACGTGCGTGCGTTCGCGCCCGGCCGCTTGCCGACGGCGTTCGCCGACGTGCTGCTGCGCAACGTCGCCGTCACCGCCAGTCCGCTTCGCATCGTCGTGCCGCAGCGCCAGCTCGGCAGCCTGCACGGCCAGATCGTCGACAGCGCCTACCGCGGCGTCGCGGCCACGATCGAGGTGTGGCACGACGGGCGCCGGGAGCACGCGCGCTTCACTGCGGACGAAGGCGGTCGGCTGGACATTCCGCAAGTGCCTGAGGGATCCGTGTACGTGACCGTGCGCCTGCCCGATCACGTCGACCACCTCACCGGGCCGTTGCCGGTGCAGGCGGGCCTGGCGACCGACCTCGGCACGATCGTGCTGGCGCTGGCCGGCGGCCTGCACGGAACGCTGCGCGATGCGCTCGGCCAGCCCCCGACGGACTGCCGCCTGCAACTGATCCTCGCCGGTTCGGGCCGCATCCTTGCAGCAGAACGCAACGCCGACGGCTACCGCTTCACCGGCGTGCCGGCCGGCACCCACCGACTGGTCGTGCAAGGTGACGGCATCGCCGGCGAAGCGCAGGCGGTGCGCATCGACGCCGGCATCAGTCG
>DRKG01000476.1 GCA_011051855.1 bacterium
CGCCTTCGAGATTCAGCACGATGCCGGCAACTTCCCGGCGCACGACTTCGTTCGCGGCTTCGAGTTGGTCGAGCAGCAGTGCCGGCTCGTCGCTGTTCTTGTCCCTGCGGGCGGTCACGAACACGATCGCGTCCTCGACGATGTGTTCGCGCACCTGCTCGTAGGTGCGGGCGAAGCAGGTCACCGGCACCTGCCCGTCGAGGTCTTCGAGCAGGAACTTGGCCATCTTCTTGCCGGCGTTCTTGCCCTGTTTGATCTGCAGCACGCGCGGGGCGGTGATCATGCCGGCGATGCGCAGCGATTCCCCGGGTTGCAACTGCGCGATCGCCGCCGTCGTCTGACCGGCGATGCGGGTCAGGAACGCGCCGCGCTTCTCGAACGGGTGGCCCGACAAGTAGAAGCCGAGCGCCTCCTTCTCTCGGGCCAGTCGGTCCCCGTCGGGCCATTCGGGAACGGTCTCTTCTTCGGCCTCGGCGACGGCCGCCGGGGGAGCCGCGAACAGCATCTTCTGCCCGCGGCGTTTGTCTTCGCGCGCGCTGGCCGCCGCGCGCAGCGCCGATTCGATTCGGGCGGCGTTGCCGGCGCGGGATCGCCCCATGTCGTCGAAGGCACCGGCTGCGACCAGCGATTCGAGCACGGTCTTGTTGATGAGCGTGCCGTCGACTCGTTCACACAGCTCTTCGAGATCGCTGAAGGGACCGTTTGCCTGGCGTTCGGCGGCGATCGCGTCGGCGACCCGTGAGCCGACCCCCTTGATTGCGCCGAGGCCGTAGCGGATCGCGGCCCCGTCGCCGCCGGCCGGGTCCGGCTCGACGTTGAAGTAGCGCATCGAGTGGTTGACCGACGGTGGCAGGATGGTCATGCCGGCCCGCCGGATGTCGTCGACGAACTCCTTGATCTTGTCGCTGTTGGACGACTCCGTCGTCAGGTTCGCGGCGGTGAACTCGGTCGGGTAGTGGGCCTTCAGCCAGGCGGTCTGGTAGGTGACCAGCGCGTACGCCGTCGAGTGCGACTTGTTGAAGCCGTAACCCGCGAAGTACTCCATCGTCTCGAAGAGCTCCTTGGCGAACTTGCCGTCGTAGCCCTTCTGCTCGGCGCCAGCGATGAACTGGTCCTTGAACTTGATCATGACCTCGCGCTTCTTCTTGCCCATCGCCTTGCGCAGGTTGTCCGCCTCGGACATCGAGAAACCCCCGATCGTGCCCGAGATCTGCATGACCTGTTCCTGATAGACGATGACCCCGTAGGTCGGTTCGAGGATGGTCGCGGTGTCTTCGTGCGGGTAGACGGTCTTTTCCTCGCCGTGCTTGCGGCGCACGAACATGTCGACCATGCCGGTACCGAGCGGGCCCGGCCGGTAGAGTGCGAGTGCCGCGATGACGTCCTCGAAGTTGTCGGGCTTCAGGCGCGTCAGCAACTCGCGCATGCCCGACGATTCCAACTGGAACACGCCCTGCGTGTCACCGCGCGCCATCAGCTCGTAGGTCTGCTTGTCGTCGAGCGGCAGCCTGCCGAGGTCGAGGTCGATGTCGTGCACCTCCTTCACCAGTCGCACGCCCTCGGCCAGGATGGTCAGCGTCTTCAGGCCGAGGAAGTCCATCTTCAGCAGGCCGACCTCTTCGAGCTCGGTCATCTGCCATTGGGTGATCACGTCGTCGCCGTTCTTCGACAGCGGCACGTAGTCCTTCAGCGGTTTGTCGGCGATGACCACGCCGGCGGCGTGCACCGAGTTGTGGCGCGCTGATCCTTCGAGCTTCAGCGCCAACTCGAACAGGCGCTTGTGCTGGGGCGAACTGTCGCGGATCTGCTGCAGTTCGGTGTCGGTATCGAGGGCTGCCGCCAACGAGGCGCCCGGTCCCTGCGGCACCTTCTTGCACAGCTCGTTGATGTCCTGCACCGGGAAGTCGAGCACGCGGCCGACGTCCTTGAGCACGCCGCGTGACGCCATCGTGCCGAACGTGATGATCTGGCAGACGCAATCGCTGCCGTATTTCTCCCGCACGTAGTCGATGATCTCCTCGCGCCGGTTGCCGCAGAAGTCGATATCGATGTCCGGCATCGACACGCGACCCGGGTTGAGGAAGCGTTCGAACAGCAGGTTGTACTCGAGCGGGCAGACGTCGGTGATGCCGAGGCAGTAGGCGACGATCGAACCCGCGGCCGAACCGCGACCCGGGCCGACCGGGATGCCCATGTCCTTGGCCTTCTTGATGAAGTCCCAGGTGATCAGGAAGTAGCTGACGAAGCCGAGCTTCTTGATGATCGCCACTTCGTAGTCGAGCCGCTCTTGCACCTTCGGCGTGATCTCGCCGTAGCGTTGGATCGCTCCTTCGCGACACAGCCGCGCGAAATAGTCGTCGGGCGTCGATCCGTCGTCGGGCTCGTAGACCGGCACGTGGTAGACGCCGAACTCGATGTCGACGTCGCAGCGGTCGGCGATCGCAACGGTGTTGGCGAGCGGTTCCGGCCAGCTCGCGAACGCCTTCGCCATTTCGGCGCGCGACTTCAGGTAGAGGTCGCGGGAGCCCATGCGAAACCGCTGCTGATCGGCGACCGACTTGCCACCCTGGATGCACAGCATGATGTCCTGGGCCAGCCAGTCGTCCGGCTTCAGGTAGTGCACGTCATTGGTCGCCACACATGGGATCGACAGTTCCTCGCCGAGCTTCTTCAGTCCCAGCGTCACCTTGCGTTGCTCCTCGGACTCGGTGATTGCGACTTCGAGGAAGAAGTTGTCTTCGCCGAAGAGCTCCCGCAGGCGGAGCGCGGTGCGCTTGGCACCTTCGTAGTCGTTCTGCTTGATCGCGGTCGCGAGCTCGGATGTGGCCGACGTGCCCGACAGCGCGATGATGCCCTCGCGATGCTCGCGCAGCATGTCGTAGTCGACGCGCGGGCGGTAGCTGAAGCCTTCGAGCCAGGCGCGGCTGGACAGCTTCTTGAGGTTGTCGAAGCCGCGGTTGTCGGCGGCCAGCAGGGTCAGGTCGGAGGTCCGGTTGTCGGCGCCGGCGGACTCGCGGGCGCTGCGGCTTGCGACGTAGGTCGTCTGACCGAGGATCGGCTTGATGCCGGCCTTGCGGCACGCCTTGAAGTGGTCGATGGCGCCGAACAGGTTGCCGTTGTCGGTCAGCGCCAGCGCCGGCTGTCCGTCCTCGGCCGCAGCCGCGACCAATGGAGCAATCTGTGCTGGCGACGTGAGCAGGCTGTAGTGCGAACGCACGTGCAGGTGGACGAACGGCGGCGCTTCGGTCATCGCCACACGAGGGTACGCCGTCGACGCGCGCGTGCCAGCGCCCGTTGGTCAGCCGCGTGCAACTTGCGACGAAGTGTCGGGTCCGTCGTCGATCATGCCGACCTTCCGCCCGGCTGCTGCGAATCGGCGCAGCACTTCGTCGATCTGTTCGTCGGTGTGGCTGGCGATGTAGGACGTGCGGATCAGGTCTGCGCCTACCGGCACCGCTGGCTGGGTGACGGCGTTGGTGAACAGGCCGGAGTCGAACAGCGCGCGCCACAGGCGCAGCATGCGGTCCTGGTCGCCGACCAAGACCGGCACGATCGGGCTGGCCAGGGTGCCCGCCGTCCGGAATCCGATGTCGGCGAGGCCGGTGCGGACTCGGTGCGCGATCTGCAGCACGCGTCGGCGCATCTCGGGCATGGTCTCGATCAGTTCGAGCGCCGCCAGTGCCGCCGCCGCCGCCGACGGCGTGATCGACGCGGAGAAGATCAGCGAACGGGCGTGGTGGCGCATGAAGTGGATCACGTGCGCCGGCCCGGCGACGAACCCGCCGAGGCTGGCCAGGCTCTTCGAGAACGTTCCCATTACCAGGTCGGGATGCACGCCGCAGTGTTCGGCGGCGCCGCGACCGTGCTGGCCGAGCACCCCGATCGCGTGCGCTTCGTCGACCATCAGTCGCGCACCGTAGCGATCGGCCAGCGACCGGATCTCCCGCAGCGGCGCGAGGTCGCCCATCATCGAATACAGGCCGTCGACGACGACCAGCGTCGCCCGCCCTTGGCCGGAAGCCGCCTGCAGGTGGTGTTCGAGGTCTTCGACGTCACTGTGGCGGAACTTGCGCACGTCGGCGAACGACAGTCGGCAGCCGTCGATGATCGACGCGTGGTTCTCGCGGTCGCACAGGATCACGTCGCCTTTGCCGCAGATCGAGGAGATCGCCCCGAGGTTGACCTGGAAGCCCGTCGAGTAACACAGTGCGGCCTCCTGGCCCATGAACGCGGCCAGCCGCCGTTCGAGCTCTTCGTGCAGTTCGAGCGTACCGTTGAGGAAGCGCGAGCCGGAGCAACTGGTCCCGTAGCGTTCGATGGCTCTCTGGGCGGCATCGCGCACTCGGGGGTGGTGGGTCAGCCCGAGGTAGTTGTTGCTGCCGATCATGATCAGCCGGTTGCCGCCGATCTCGACCTCGGTTCCTTCGCTGCCTTCGAGCGGGATGAAGTAGGGGTACACGCCGAGCCCCTTCAGCTCGTCGGGCCGGTTGAATCCCTCGCACTTCTGGAAGATGTCCAAGACTTGCACGGGATGGTAGATTCCCGGCGCGAGGCGGACAAACCTTTGTCCTGGTCAGCATGCGGACGATGGTCGATCCGGTTCTGGAGCCGTTGGAGTTGCCGGCGGGCAAAGTGCTCGTCACCGGCGCCACGGGCTTTCTCGGTGGGGCTTTGGTCCGGCGGCTGCGGGCGAACGGAGTATCTCCCGAGCGCCTGCGTTGCCTCGTGCGCGATCGCGCGCGCGCCGAGCGGTGCGGCCTGCCCCCGGAGAGTCTCGTGTGTGTCGACCTCGCCGATGCGGGGGCGAGCCGCACCCTGCGACGGGCCGCCGAGGATGTCGGCGTCGTCGTGCACCTCGCCGGCGTGCTGCAGTCGCTCGACCGGGTCGGCTTCGAGCGGGTCAACGTGCACGGCACCCTTCTCCTCGTCGAGGCGGTGCGCGCCGCCGCCGGGCGCGCCCACTTCATCCAGGTCTCGTCGCTGGCTGCGGCAGGGCCGACGGTCGACGGCCGCGGCAGCGACGCGCCGCCCGACCGCTGCCGCACGGTTTCGCACTACGGCGAGAGCAAGCGCCGCGGCGAACTCGCC
>DRKG01000477.1 GCA_011051855.1 bacterium
GCGCCGCGCGCGCACGCGCGGCAACTTCGGCATCCTTGCTGTCGACGTCCTTCGCCAGCTCGATCGCCTTGTGGCTGCGCAACACCAGTCGCAACCGGCGTCGCTGGTGGTGCTGCAACAGGGGCTCGCAGGCCGACAGCCACCGGCCATCGTTGGCGTTCGGATGCGACGCGACCTCGGCGAGGGCCTGCAGCGACAGCTCCAGGCGGGACTGCTCCGCTTCGGGCACCGGCTGGCCGAGTTGGTCGAGCACGGCCTTCAGCACGCCGATCGCGCGCGCCGGCATCTCCTGTTCGCAGCCCAACACCTTGACGCAGTCGAACATCTGCCTGAGCGCACGATCGTCGCGTTCAGCCGCGAGCCGGGGCTGCAGCGCCGTCAGGGCCTGCGCAATCCAGTCTCCGCGCCGCTTGGACTCCAGTTCCGACAGCCGCACCAGCGACGTGGCCGCCTGCAGGCGCAGCCGCGGCGCCGCATCCCCGAGCAGTTCGAGCACCGCGTGCAACCACTGCTCGGCCAGCGCTTCGTCCGAGCGCCAGGCCTCGAGGTAGATCAGGCAGTTGGCGCGGAACTCGGCGTCCAGCGCCTCGTCACCGACGAGGCCCAACAGCGTATGGAACGCCTCGGGCACCCGCCCGCCGGCGGCGTCCTTGGTCTGCGCGAGAGCCAGCGCGCGGCTGCGCAGATCCACGTCGGGATCGGTCCGGCAGCACTCGTCGATCAGCAGCAACCACGCCTGCTTGTCGACATCGTCCTTGCCGGGCGCCAGCCAGCGCGGCTCGCTGCGCCGCGACAGGGTGTCGAGAATCGCCTGCAACTGCGGCCGATTGGCCTGCGGGTCGGTCAACAGCGCGCGCGCGCGCGCGACCAGGGCAGCCCGCGCGTCCGCCGACGGAAACCGCCGCAGACCGCGCAGCGCCGACACCTGGATCTCCGGAGCGCTGGCCGCCAACTGCTGCAACAGCAGCGGTCGCACCTCGGCGACCAGTTCGGCCTCACTCGGCGCCACCAGGTAGGCAGCCACTTCCAGCAACAGAGCGCGGCGCCGTTGCGCCGCGGGTTGTTCGCTGACGGGCATCTGGCCGAAGCGTTCGAGCAACACACGGAAGAACGCGTGCCGGCCGGCCTCCCCACCCTCGACGCTGGCGCGCTGCGACAACACCTCTTGCAACGTCGTCAGGCAGGCGTCGAGCACGGCGGGCCCATCCGACATCGTGCGCGCCTGCACCGCCGCCCAGTCGACGCCCGGACGATGCTCGACGCAAACCCGCACGTAGTCGCGAGCGGCAGCGACCCGCTGCTCTTCGAACTGCTGACGCAGACGGTCGTGGGTGCGGGACCCGTTGCGGGCGGCCCGCTCGACCAGGTTGACGTAACTGGTCGCGCCGTGCACCGCGTACCAGCGTTCGAACTCGGCCTTGGTGCGAATCGGGCGTTCGGCGAACGTCAACAACTGCAGTGCGGCGCGCGCGGCGTCGCGAACCACCGCATCGGGCGCTTCGAGTTGTGACGCGATCGTCGTCGCCAACAGCGTCTGCTGCATGTCGGCGAGGCAACGCAGCACCAACGCCGTGTGTTCCGGGTCGCCGGCGGCCATCACGGCACGCGCGGCCGCGTCCAACTCACGCCCCGGCATCTGCCGCAGTGCCCGCCGCGCGGCCACGCGCACGGGTGCTTTCGCCGGGTCATCGATCAGCGGAGCTTCACGCCAGAAACGCGCACATGCACCGAGGTAGCCGGCCAGGATCTGCGCCCGCAGCGGTTCGTCCGCCCCACCGAACTGCGCCGAGCGCCCGCCGAGCAGGTGGCGCTGCAGGGCTTCGAGGATGGTGATGCGCAGCCCGTCGGGGTCTTCGTCGCGCTGCAGATGCTCCTGCACGAGCCGATGGGCCGCGAGCTTCGGCATTGCCAGCAACTGGGCGACCGCGCTCTCGCGTTCCTGTTTGCCGTCGGGGCCGGACTTCGCCAGCATCGCGCGCAACCGCTCGAACTCGTCCGCCGGATCCTGCTGATCGGCGCCGGCCGACACCACCGGACCGCCGGCACGCACGGGCACCCCGAAGACCGCGAGCAGCACCGCGACCACCACCGCGAACCTCCACCGAGTGCCGAGCTGCCTGTCGATCATCAACGCCGTTCCGCCATGCCGTCCTACCTCTGCGAGCCCGCCTGCCCTCCGGGTCCGCCACCGCCCGCATCCTACCAGAGGCCGGCCGGGGAAGAACCATCGGCATTCGCGGGCCCACGAATGCAACGCCACCGGCAAGCGCGTAGCAGCCGGCCGCGTTGCCGACCAGCGAGTCCAACCGGCGAGTGCTGCCTGCTAGCCCGGTCTATGCATGAAGCAGCGCCCCCGGTGCGTGCAATCCGCGTCCAGGCAAGGAAGGCGACTGCAGAAGCACAGGCGGGGCGCTGGCCCCGCTGAGCATCCTGCCAAGGAGTTCGCAGAACGAACGGACGCCGTAGGCAGCCGCTCTTCTGCCGCATGGGCGTGGATGGTGCGTGCCGGGGGTGCTGGTTCGTGCATAGATCGGGCTAGCCGATCACCCAGCGCGCGGCCTTGCGCTTGCCGACCTGCACGACATATTCGCCGGTGCCGAACTCCGCTTTCACGTCATCGACGACGGCCCCGTCGACGCGCACGCCGCGCCCCTGGATCAGGCGGCGCGCCTCGCTGGTCGATGCGCACAGTTTCGACGCGGCCAGACCGGTCGGCAGCGCCACCGCGCCAGCCTCGGTGCGACGCACGTCCGGCCCCGGCCGCCACTCGGGCAGGTCATCGGGAACTCCTCCCTCCTTGTGCACGCGGTCATACTCGGCGCGCGCCGCCAACGCGGCATCGTCGCCGTGGTAGCCGGAGACCACTGCAGCGGCGAGGGCGAACTTCGCTTCCAGAGGGTTCGCCAACAAGTCTGCGATGCGCTCCGCCGCCACGTCGGTCAGCAGGGTGAAGTACTTCTCCAGCAGCTCGTTCGGCGTCTTCATCAGCTTCTGGAACTGCTGCGACGCACTCTCCGCGACCCCGACGTAGTTGCCGAGCGACTTCGACATCTTCTGGGTGCCATCGAGCCCTTCGATCAGCGGCATCGTCAGGCAGATCTGCGGCACCTGACCTTCCTGACCTTGCAGGTCGCGGCCGACCAGCAGGTTGAACAACTGGTCCGTGCCGCCGATCTCGACGTCGCTCCGCAGTTCCACCGAGTCCCAACCCTGCAGCAGCGGGTAGAGGAACTCGTGCACCGAGATCGGCAGCCCCCCCCTGTAGCGCTTGGTGAAGTCGTCGCGTTCGAGCATTCGGGCGACGGTGTAACGGCTGGCGAGTCCGACGCAGTCCATGAACGACTGGCCGAGAAACCACTCGCCGTTCTCGCGTTCCTCGATGTTGTCGACGTCGAGCACCGCGCCGATCTGATCGCGGTAGGTCTGCTTGTTGGCTTCGACCTGCTCTCTGGTCAGTGCCGGACGCGTCTTGTTGCGACCGGTCGGATCGCCAACCATCGCGGTGGCGGTCCCCCACAGCACGATCACGGTGTGGCCGAGCCTTTGGAAGTCCCGCAGCTTGCGCAGCGGCACGGTGTGGCCGAGGTGGATGTCCGGCGAACTCGGATCGATCCCGAACTTCACCCTGAGCGGCGTGCCGGTCTCCCGACTCTTCTCGAGGCGTTGCTTGAGGTCGCGTTCGTCGACCAGATCGACGACGCCGCGCCGGATCACGGCCAGTTGCTCTTCGACGGGTGGGAACTGCACAACGGTGGTCTAACGCCGTGTGCGGCGCCTGGCAAGCGGAGCGCCGATCGCGCTCACTCGCGGCTCAGCACCACCGTGTTGCTGGCGGCGACCACCCCGGTCGCGTGCGCGTCGAGTGCGTAGAAGCGCACGAACGCCAGTCGCCCCTCGCCGTCGGGCCACGGCACCTGCTGTCGAGCCTGGTCGACGCCTGCCTTCACCGGCCACAGTCGGATGTCGAAGGCCTCGCCCCCTGGCGGGGCTTCGGGCAGCGGCAGCCGCGACACCGCGACGAAACGAAACGGCGCAGCAGGGAGATCGGAACAGACCACGTCGATGACGCCCGGCGAGGCCGCGACGTCGGCCACCAGTCGCGGGCGTTCCCCGGAAGCCGCCGGGCGCACGTCGTCGCCGCTTACGACCGCAGGCCAGGTGGCGCGCACCGGCACCCGGACCTCCGTTCCCTCGAACTGCACCACCAATTCCCCTTCGCCGCGCTCGCGTGGGCGCACCCCGCCGTCCGGCGAGATCTGCAGCAGGCCGGCCGGCTCCGCGTGCATGCGCACGCCGAAGCCCACGCCGGACAGGTCGCGCTCGTCGCCACTCGACGTGACACCGAACACCTGCACC
>DRKG01000478.1 GCA_011051855.1 bacterium
CGGTCCAGCCGCTGGCCAGCCTCGTTCGCCGTCACCTCGATCTCGCGCATCGTTCGGGTTAGCAGACCGTCCGGGAGCGGTTTCTCCAGCATGTTCATGGCGCCGCGGAACCGCCCCGGCAATCCCACACATTCCGCCGAAACGTCGAATACTTGGCGTGATGCCAACCCCGGCCGAACTGCTCCAGCAGCCCGCGCTGCTGCGCCAACTGACACCGGGGACATCGTGCAGAAGGTGTTCGCCGACGTGCTGCAAGACCTCGATCGCTGGGAAAGAGACCGCGAGGAGGCGTTCGTATCGTTGCAGGCGACCCTGGTCGAGCACCGCCTCGTCGACCAGGTGCGGCGCAGCCACGCCGCGCGCCGCGACGTGCGCCGGGTCGGCGACCAGGGACCGCAGGCGGCCGGTGACGGCGCCCCCCGTGCCGCGCTCGACATCTACGGACTGAGCGCCACCCTCTACCACCTGGTGACGTTGCAGCCGCCCCACCAGGGCGACCTACAGCAGGTGCTGGTCGCATTGCGCCGCGACGATCCGGTGCCGGCCAAGAGGCTCTGCCCCGGCCTGCCGTGCGACCTGCAGGCGATCCTCGGCAGCAAGCGCAAGGCCCCACAGCGCGCGATCTCCGCCGCCGCGCGACTGGAAGGCATCTACGGCTACGCGACGGCGCGCACGCAGCACACCCTGGCCGCCACTCACCGGCAACAAGGGCTGTTCGCGAAGGCGATCCCCTACTGCGAAGAATCGCTGCGGCTGCGGCCCGATCGTCACGGACCGTGGACCAACCTCGGCTTCGCCAACCTCCGGCTCGGTCGGTTCGACGAGGCCGAAGCGACCGCGAACCGGATCCTCGACGACGGCTGGCGCGATTACGAACTCCGAGCCCTTGCGCTCGCGCGTTCCTTGCAGGCGCTGCGCGCCGACGGCCGCGCCGCGATCGAGACCCACGCACTCGCCGGCCGCGCCCACTTCCAACGCTCCGCCGCGGATGCCGCCAGCGACAACCCCAAACAGGGTCGCTACCGGGGCAGATCCTGCTGGCGACGATACCCGCCAACGTGAGCACCGGTGAACGAACCCATGCGCACCTGCATCCTGCTTCTGTCCCTGTGCAGTGCACCCCTGGCCGCACAGAGTTCCGGTCCGTTGATCGCGCTGCCGCACGGCTTCTCCGTCGGCCCGGGTACGTCCCTGCCCGGAGCCGGCCCCGACAGCCTGGTGTTCTCGAACATGGGGCTTCGACGGCTTCCGGCCACCGTCGCCGCCGGCCAGTGGGCCGCGATCACCGCCAGCGTGACCCCGACGACCGCCGGCGCGCCGGGGTCACTGATCGCCGCCGAGAACCTCGCGCCCGACAAAGTCGTCGTCGGCATCCCGTTTCGCGCCCAGGACGGCCGCGAACTCGACCCGAGCTTCGACTTCGTGCCCGGCAACGTCGACGATCCCGCCGGCGTGGACCTCGGTGCCGGACGAACTCTCGGGTGCGACGGTATTTGCGACGAGTTGGGATCCGGCGAGCCTGTCGTGGACCCCGCTCGTCGTCGCCTATGCGCCTGCGGCACTCGGCCTCGACCCCGGCAGCATCGCACAACCGAGCCCGATCAACCTGCCGCTGATGATGGCCACGCCCGAGCCGCCGCAGCCGCTCGGCCCCTACGTGGTGCTCGACGTGTTCGTGCGGCCGAACCCTGCCAACCAGTTCGTCAGCCTGACCGGCCAGCCGTTGCGGTTCGTCTGGGGGGCCTTGTCACCGACGACGTTCGACACCAGCCTGCCGCTGCTGTTGACGCTGTAGACGCGAGCTACTTCTGCTGCTTGTCCTGCTGCTTCTTCGGCAGCACGATCATCGGCGGCGGGGATTCGCCGGCCGGCACGAACTTCAGCGAGATCGAGTTGACGCAGTGCCGGGTGTTCTTGTCGGTCATGCGTTCGCCGAAGAACACGTGCCCGAGGTGGCCCTTGCAATTCCGGCAGACGATCTCGGTGCGCACCATGCCGAGGCTGAGGTCCTCGTGGCGCTCGACCGCGCCTTCGATCTCGTCGTCGAAGCTCGGCCAGCCGCACCCGGAGTGGAACTTGTCCTGCGAACGATAGAGCGGCGCGTTGCACTGCCGGCAGATGTAGAGCCCCTGCGCCTCGTTGTCGGTGTATTCGCCGGTGCCGGCGCGCTCGGTGCCCTTCTGCAGGATCACCCGCGCTTCCTCCTCGGTGAGGGCGTTGTAGCTCGACTGCGGTTCGGTTCCGGTCATCGGGAGTAGGTTCTCAGGTGTCGCGGCGGGCTCCTCCCGAGAGGGTGGACGCCGGGCGGCGCCGGAAGGTTCCGTCGCCTGCGAGCTTCCGGTACCGCAAGCGACGGCGGTCCACGCCAGCAGCGTCCACGCGGCCCACCGCATCGCGACATCGGGCCGCGTCCGGCCGATCCGGTCCCTGCAGAACATCGTCTTCATCGCCCCATACTACGACGGCGCACCGCAACGATCCCGCTACGCCTTCTCGAGCCGCGCACCCTGCGGCGTATCGACGATCTTCCAACCGGCGGCCGCGACCTGGTCGCGGATCGCGTCGGCGCGCGCCCAGTCCTTGTCGGCCTTGGCCTGCTTGCGTTCCGCCAACAGCGCCTGCAGTTCGGCGGGAGCCTCGTCCCCCACACTCGCCGGTTCGTCACCGAACACGCCCAGCACGTCCTCGAAGCGCGCGAACGCCCGCAGCGCCGCGCTGGCACCGTCCCGGCTCGGGTCGGCCTTGTTGCACGCGCCGACGAACGCGAACACCGCGGCCAGCGCCTCCGACACATTGAGGTCGTCGCACATCGCGGCGGTGAACGCCTCGCCGGCAGCGGCGGCCGCC